>CALBKQ010000200.1 GCA_937895645.1 uncultured Clostridia bacterium | reverse complement strand
CAAGACGTTTATTGACTTTACCTGCAAGTACCATTTGAACAACGTCAATAGTTTCTTCGTCAGTATAGCGAAGTCCGTCAACAAATTTTGACTCTTTACCGATTTTATTAAGCATTTCGTTGATTTCAGGTCCACCGCCGTGAACAAGCACAACATTAACGCCAACCGAACGAAGAAGCACGATATCTGTCATAACCGCATCTTGTAAATCCTCGTTAATCATAGCGTTACCGCCATATTTGATAACTACTGTTTTGTTGTGATAATGCTGAATGTAAGGGAGCGCTTGTACCAGCACTTCACTACGCTCAGCGTGAGAAAGTTTTGAAATGTCCATTACCTTATGCCTCCAAAGGATTAGTCCTTTGCTCCCTCTGACGAGGGAGCTGTCTGCATAGCAGACTGAAGGAGAGATTTTTTAACCTCTCTATCAATATGCTCACAAACATTATAAAAATTATTATCAATATCAATATTGCAAACTCTTATTACTCGTAAATTATATCTATTTAACACTTTTGTACGTTGCTCATCATACTTTATTTGTTCTTCTGTATAATGTCCGCCACCATCTAATTCTATAACAATATGTGCTTTTGCACAATAAAAATCAACAATATAATTATCTATTACCTTTTGCCTTTGGAATCTTGCAGGATAATCTCTTAAAAATTTAGTCCATAATTTAATTTCCCAAGGTGTCATAACTTTACGGAGTTGTTTTGCATACTTTATTAAGTCTTTGTTGTAGGTAAGCAACTGTATCTCTCCCTCCGTCAAAACTTCGTTTTGCCACCTCCCTCGTCAGAGGGAGGAAATCAATTCACTTTTAGGTTCTGTAATCTCCGTTGATTTTTACATATTCATATGTAAGGTCGCAACCGTATGCAGTTGCGTTGTAGTCGCCATCATTGAGAGAAACTATAACATAAACCTCGTCTTCAATAAGAACTTGCTTTGCGATTTCTTCAGAAAACTCGATTCCTGCGCCGTCTTTACAAACTGCGATTTCTCCGCCTTTTGACTTAAATGAAACATCAACCTTGTTAACATCAATATCTACACCTGCGTAACCGAGTGCACAAAGGATTCGTCCCCAGTTAGCATCTGCACCAAACATTGCAGCCTTTACAAGTGATGAGCAAATAACACTCTTTGCACAAACCTTTGCGATTTCTTTTGTTTTCGCACCACTTACCTGACATTCAACAAGTTTTGTTGCACCCTCGCCGTCTTTTGCCATAAGTTTTACAAGTTTTTCGCAAATTGCTGCTAATGCATTTACGAATGTTTTATAATCATCATTATCTGTTTCAATTCTCTCGTTCCCACAAAGACCTGACGCTAAAACTGCAACAGTGTCATTTGTTGAGGTGTCACCGTCAACTGACAACATATTAAAACTGTCTTTAACAACTTCTAAAAGTGCTTTTTTGAGCATTTCACTTGAAATATTTGCATCAGTAGTGATAAATCCAAGCATTGTTGCCATATTTGGATGAATCATACCGCTACCCTTTGAAATTGCACCGATTTTACATTCTTTACCACCCAAGGTAAATGAAACTGCAAACTCTTTTTTAACAGTATCTGTTGTCATAATAGCCTGAGCAGCGCTATCAGAACCGTCTTCACTTAATTCACTTACAAGTTGTGACATACCGTTTTGAATTGGTTCAATATCAATAGGCTGACCGATAACACCTGTTGATGCAACAACAAAATCTGTTGATTTAAGTCCTGTTGCTTTTGCTACGATTTCGCACATTGCTTCTGCTTTTTCAATACCGTCAGCATTACAAGTATTAGCAATACCGCTATTACAGATTACACCATAAGCCTTACCGTCACTAATGTTGTTACGAGTAACTGTTATAGGTGCACCATAAACGAGATTTTGTGTATAAACTGCTGCTGTGTCACATTCAGTTTCACAAAGAATAAGGGCCAAATCTTTTTTTGTTTTATTTTTACGGATTCCACAATGAATACCACTTGCTTTGAACCCTTTTGGTGCAGTAACACCACCATTGATAAATTGCATATTGTTCACCAAATCTTATATATTTAATTGATATTTGGGGTCTAATCCCATTTTAACATTCAAACATTGTACTGCAGCACCGGAAGCACCTTTGCCGAGATTATCGTATCTTGCAATTAAAAGAATTCTGTCTTCGTTACCGCAAACGGTGATTTCCATACCGTCGTTTTCACTCATTTTGTTACCTGCGATAAAGCCGTTTTCGTCAATGCTTTCTTTGTATTTTACAATATCTGAGTTGTATTTTTCTTTATAAAGAGCCTTAATATCTACGGCTGTTTTGCCATTTTTCAAATCTTTTTTGAAAAGCGGAACTGTCATAACCATACCGCTGAAATAGTCACAAATGTATGGTGAGAATATTGGCTCATTCTTAAGTCCTGAAATCGCTTTCATTTCTTTTAAGTGCTTATGCTGTTGAGTGAGCGCATATTCTCTTGGTGCATCTAAAAGAGTGTCACGATTTTCTTGGTTATACTGTGCAATTCCGTTTTTACCTGCACCACTATAGCCTGACATAGCGTGACAAGCAATGCAAATGTCACTATCCACAATTCCTGCATCCACCAAAGGCTTTACAAGTGCGATAAATCCACTGGCATAACAACCTGGTACTGCGATTCTCTTTGATTTTTTAAGTTTATTCTCAAACTCTTCAGAAAGTTCTGGAAAACCGTAAGCCCAACCATTGTTTGTTCTATGAGCAGTTGATGTATCGATTACGATTGTGTTGTCGTTTTCAATAAGGCTTACTGCCTCAATTGCTGCTGCATCAGGCAAACAAAGAAATGCAATATCTGCACTGTTGAGTGCTTCTTTTCGTGCATTTGTGTCTTTTCTTAAATTTTCAGGAAGAGTTATAAGTTCAATATCTTCTCTTTTTGCAAGACGGTCAAAAATCTTAAGGCCTGTTGTACCCTGACTACCGTCAATGAATATTTTTGTCATATATACTTTCCTTATTTATTTAATTCTTGTACTCGTTTAACTTGTGCCAACACATTCTGTGGAGCTGGTCCACCAAGAGATGTACGGTCGTTTACACATTTATCAAGGTTAATTGCATCATAAACACCTTCGTCGAATATATCGCAAACTGCTTTATATTCTTCTAATGGAAGTGTTTCAAGTGTAAGACTTTTTTTGATACAAAGTGCTACCAGCTCACCTGTTGCTTTGTAAGCATCACGGAAAGGAAGCCCCTTGCCTACAAGATAGTCAGCACAATCAGTTGCATTTATAAATCCACCTGCTGCTGCTTTTCTCATATTTTCAGGGAGTGCAGTCATTGTGTCAAGCATTGGAATAAATGCTGTAAGACACATTTTGACTGTATCAAAAGCATCAAAAATCGCTTCTTTATCTTCCTGCATATCTTTGTTATAAGCAAGTGGAAGACCTTTCATCATCGTGAGAAGTGTTGTCAAATCACCAAACACCCGACCTGATTTACCACGGATAAGTTCAGTAATATCAGGGTTTTTCTTTTGTGGCATAATTGATGAGCCAGTTGAGAACGCATCGTCAAGTTCAACGAATTTGAATTCCCAAGAACACCAAAGTACGATTTCTTCTGAAAAACGTGAAAGATGCACCATAATAATTGAAATTACTGATGCTAGTTCCATACAAAAATCACGGTCAGAAACACAGTCGAGTGAGTTCTGCATAGCACCGTTAAAACCTAATGCTTTTGCTGTCATTTCACGGTCTGTGCTGTATGTAGTACCTGCCAATGCACAAGCGCCCAAAGGTGAATAATTCATTCTGTCAGTTGCTTGTGAAAGACGTTCTTTATCACGCATTAACATTTCTGCATAAGCCATTAAGTGATGACCGAATGTAATTGGTTGTGCACGCTGAAGATGAGTATAACCAGGCATAACAGCATTTGCATACTGCTCTGCTTTTTTGCAAATAACATCAACTAATTCTGTAAGTTGGTTATAAAGTGCATCACATTCATGGCGAAGATAAAGTCTTATGTCAACTGCAACCTGGTCATTACGACTTCTTGCTGTATGTAATCTTTTACCTGCCGCACCTATACGAGTTGTAAGTTCACCCTCAACAAAAGTATGAATATCTTCTGCGTTCGGGTCGATTTCTAACTCGCCACTTTCAATTTCTGACTTAATTGCTTTAAGTCCGTCAGTAATTTGGGCTAAGTCTTCTGCCGAGATGATACCCTGAGCACAGAGCATTGCCGCGTGTGCAAGGCTTCCGTCAATATCTTCTTTATACATACGACTGTCAAACTTAATTGATGAGTTAAAATCGTTGGTTTTGGGGTCGATTTCTTTTGAAAATCTGCCTTTCCAGAGTTGCATAATTGTCACCTTTAATTTATGTCTATATTAGCACAATACGACAAAGACAATTTATGCCTTTGTCGTTTATATTGTTATTTTCTATACAAATTCAAATTGTATTGATATATCTCTAATTTTGTAAATGTTTTTCGTTAGGCAATGTTGCCGAAACGAAGTTGTATCGTGTATACCACGAGTTGAGAGCAACGACGCATAACGGAAAACAGGACAAAATTAGTTTTCGCCACGCTGTTTGTCTAACAAAGCTTTTACTTTGATTGAAAGACCAAAGAGGTTAATAAAGCCTGCTGAATCTTTTTGGTTGTATGCACCACCGTCATCACCGAATGATGCAACATTTTCATCATAGAGTGAATATGGAGATGTGATACCTGCGTTAATCATATTACCCTTGTAAAGTTTGAGCTTAACATCACCCGTTACTGTTTTCTGTGTTTCATCAACAAAAGCTGAAAGAGCTTCACGGAGTGGTGTGAACCAAAGACCGTTATAAACAACTTCACCGAATTTCTGTGCAACAAGTTTCTTGTAGTGCTGTGTATCACGGTCAAGACAAATCATTTCAAGAAGTTCGTGTGCCTTGTAAAGAATTGCACCACCCGGAGTTT
>CALBKQ010000199.1 GCA_937895645.1 uncultured Clostridia bacterium | reverse complement strand
CAGGAACAATCAACCAAAATCGTAATAATAGTGCATCTTGCATGATAATAAACGCATTACGCTGAAAATCCAGGAAACACAGGAAATGGCAATTTATCGGGAAATTCAAAAGAATACGGATATGGCGATGAAGGCATTGGATGCTATTTCAGACAAGATTTATGATGATCAGTTAGCCATGCAGGCTGCAAGGCAGTCAATGAAATATTCAGAACTTCATAATGAAGCAACCAAGCATTTAACAGCAGCCAAAGCAGATGGTTATCGGGGAAGTTATTTTTCCGATATGATGTTAAACGTAGGAATTCAATATAATACATTATTAAATAAGTTTTGTCAACAAAAATCTATATCAGAAATTAATTTTTTTAATAAAACTTCTGCTTTTTGGCATTTTTCTTTGCTTTCTTTAGACTTTTTGAATACAAGAACGACAGATGCAACTACAATAGTACCAAGTACTCCTGCAGAAAATACACTCATAGCACCAAGTTTATATAAATATAAAAGATAACCAAGTACAGCAAAAACTGCAATTATATAAACAAACCTGATTAATGGGTCATAAAGTTTATCATAAACCATTGCATATTCAATATATGAACCATTTTCATCTTCACCAACATCAACAAGATAATGATATCTGTCAAATGTCATTGGTTGAAGTTGCTTGTTTCTGGAATATATGTATTTTACTTTATACATTTTATCTAATTTATTAAAATTACCAAAAATCCCTGTCATATCCTCTTCTGCTGTGGGTGTTTTGAAAGCAACATTTAATTTCTCACGGATTTTAAGAGTTGTTGCATCTACATATATCTTTTTTGGCTCTGTTAATTGCCTATAATGAAATTTATTTATCTCCATATTTATCACCTTATGTTATTTTATACTAATTTCTTATAAGTTTCAAGTTGAAAAGCAATTTAAGTTGTGGTATATTTAATTGAAATAATTTAGAGGTGTAAAAATGAAAAGTTTTACAATCAATAAAAATGATGCTGACCAGCGTCTTGACAAGTTCATAACAAAATCCGTTCCCTTGCTTCCAAAAACACTTATGTATAAGTACATAAGAATTAAAAGAATCAAGGTAAACGGTAAACGTGCTGAGATTTCAACTCGTCTTAATCTCGGTGATGTTGTTGATATGTATATAAATGATGAGTTTTTTGAAAAAGCACCTGAAAAGTATGATTTTCTTAAGGCATCTAAAAATCTTAGTATTATTTATGAAGATGAAAATATTATTCTTTGCGATAAAAAAGTTGGTGTACTCTCCCACCCTGACGATAACGAATATATAGATACATTAATTGGCAGAATTAAGCGTTATCTTTATGAAAAAGGCGAATACAAGCAAGATGATGAACATTCATTTGTACCTTCACTTGTAAATAGAATTGACCGTAATACAGGTGGTATTGTTATTGCAGCAAAAAACGCTGAAACACTTCGTATTCTTAACCAGAAAATGAAAGACCGTGAACTTCACAAATTTTATCTTTGCATAGTTCACGGTGAAATCAAGAAAAAAAGTGGACTTTTAGAGGGCTATCTTGTTAAAGACGAAAGCAAAAACAAGGTTACAGTTTCTAAAAAGAAAATTGAAGATTCAAAAGAAATCCGCACTAAATACAATGTGGTTGATACTGATGGAGATTTATCACTTGTTGAGGTTGAATTGCTCACAGGTCGGACACATCAAATTAGAGCACATTTTGCATCAATAGGGCACCCATTACTTGGTGATGGAAAATATGGCACTAATGCTCAAAATAAAAAATATGGCTATAAAAAGCAGTTTTTATACTCATATAAACTTATTTTCGATTTTACAACAAACGCAGGAATACTTGAATACTTAAACCATAAAGAGTTTGAAGTTGACGATGTATGGTTTAAGAATGAGTTTTACAATAAGGGATTATAACTATGAATAATATCAAATTAATAGTTGAAGAACACCTGAATACAACTGTTATCAGCGTAAAACCTGTTGGCAATGGAAATACTGCATCTTGCTTTTGTGTTGAAATAACTGAATCACCTTTCAAGCTTATTATTAAAACCAGTAAACACCGTGAGCTAACTTACGAAGAAATGAAAATGAATGACTTTTTAAGTCAAAATGTCAATTTCAAAGTTCCAAAAAACTATTTTCTTGCAGAAAAAGACAATGTTTCATATCTGGCTATGGAATATATAAATGGTAAAAGCGGCAGAACATTAAGACTAAATCAAATTAAAGACAAAAAACACCTTGCAAACAATATAATTGATTGTTTTATTGACATGCAAAGTGTTCATAATGCAAAATTTGGATACTTTGAAAATCCTAATTATAATTTTTGGAAAGAATACTATAAAGATTTCTTTGATAAAATATATAGCTTTTCGCTCACAAAATATAACAATGATAAGATTGACAAGAAAGTTATGAAAGCACTAAATCTCATTAAAATTAACTTCGACGAGATTTTTGATAACATTGAAAACACGCCCTGCCTTTCTCACGGTGATTTTTGGACCCCTAATATGATTATTGACACGGAGAAATCTGAAATAGCCGGTGTTATAGACCCATTTAATACAAGATTTGTTGAGCCAGAATATGAACTTTTTTGTCTAACATTAGGACTGGGCGAAAAATTAAAGTTGTATAAACAATATAAAAAGCGAGTACAAGTCAGCAAGTATTGTGATTTGAAAATTGAGTTGTATGCTTTATGTAATGAAATTGATTGGTGGATGAGATTAGGAGAAATTGATACAATTAATTACATAAAAATGCGTTCAAAAAAATTGATTAAACAAATGAAAAAGAACCAATTAAAAAGGACGGGTTAACCGCCCTTTTATTATTTTATCATTTCAGCGAATTGTTCTTCGTTGATAATTGTAATGCCTAAATCTGTAGCTTTTTGGAGTTTTGAGCCTGCTGCCTCGCCTGCTAAAACATAAGTTGTTTTCTTTGATACAGATGAAGACGCTTTACCACCATAAGACTCAATAATTTCTTGTGCTTCTTTTCTGCCGTAGGTTGAAAGTGTTCCTGTAAGCACAAAGGTCATACCCTCAAAACGATTATCTTTGATTTCTCGTTGACTTTCCATATTAAGACCAAATGATTTTAATTCTTCAACCATCTGTTTTGTCTGTTCTAATGAAAAGAAATCAACAACTGAATCAGCCATAATTTCGCCAAATCCCTCAATAGAAAGGATTTCTTCTTTAGTAGCTGAAATTATGTTATCAAGTGTTAAAAAGCGGTCTGAGAGCAATTTTGAAGCCTTTTGACCTATATGACGGATACCGAAAGCAAAAATAAGTTTAGACAAGTCATTTTTCTTTGATTTTTCAACTGCATTTCGCATATTATCGGCACTTTTTTTACCCATACCCTCAAGTTCTGCAATTTTGTCATAATCGATTTGATATATATCTGCAATCTTACTGATTAAACCTTTATTGAGCAATGTTTCAAGAACTGCGTCACCAAGCCCCTCAATGTCCATAGCATCACGAGAGCAGAAATGAATAAGTACTCGTAAAAGTTGTGCAGGACAGTCAGGGTTATTACAACGAATTGCAGCCTCATCATCTTCACGATGCACAGGCGAATTACAAGACGGGCAGAAATCGGGCATTTTATATGGTGTTGAGTTGTCAAAATGTTCAACTACACACAAAACTTCAGGAATAATGTCCCCTGCTTTTCTGATTTTTACGGTATCACCAATTCTTATACCCTTTTCTGTTATAAAATCTTCATTATGAAGTGTTGCACGGCTGACAGTTGACCCTGCAACAAGCACAGGCTCAAATACTGCAGTTGGTGTCAGCACACCTGTTCTGCCAACATTGATTTCGATGTCAACAAGTTTTGTTTCTTTTTCTTCAGGTGGGTATTTATAAGCCAATGCCCATTTAGGAAACTTTGCAGTACTTCCAATAGTTTCACGCATTGAGAAATCGTCAGTTTTAATTACTGCACCATCAATATCGAACGGTAAAGTATAACGAATTTCGCCAATACGCTCAATTTCTTTTAATGTGTCATCAATGTTATCAAATTTATTAAAGAATGGGATTGTCTTAAAGCCCAACTCTTTCAAGAACACAAGTGATTCATAATGGCCTTTAATTTCAACGCCCTCAACTTGCTGAATGTTAAATACATAAATATCAAGGTTGCGTTCGGCAGTAATTTTAGGATTTTTTTGTCTTATGCTGCCTGCCGCTGCATTTCTTGGATTTTTGAATGGCTTTTCACCATTAAGCTCTTGTTTTTCAACAATCTTTAAGAACACTTCGCGTGGCATATATACTTCACCACGAACTTCAATAAACGGAATATCTTTTTTAAGTCTTAACGGTATTGATTTTACAGTACGAAGATTTGCAGTAATGTCTTCACCCTGAACACCATCACCACGAGTTGAACCACGAGTAAACACACCATTTGTATATTCTAAAGATACTGAAAGACCATCAATTTTTGGTTCAACAACATATTCAGCATTTGAGAAAACATCTTTTACTCTCTTGTTAAAATCACGAACTTCGTCATGAGAAAAAGCGTCCTGCAAACTTTCCATTTTTACAGTATGAACAACTGTCTCAAAAAGTCCGTCAGCCTGACCACCTACTCTATGAGTTGGTGAATCCGCTGTTAAAAGTTCGGGGTATTCTTTTTCAATTGAGTCAAGTTCACGCATAAGCATATCATACTCATAGTCCGAGATATCATTTTCGTTTTCAACATAATAACGATAGATATGATGATTGAGTTCTTTGCGTAACTCTTCAGCTCTTAACTTTTTCTGTTCAAAATCACTCATTTTGTTCACCTTTATTTTGAAAATCTGCAAATGTTTCAGGTACTGTGCCAATAATTACAGTTTGTGCAATACAATAATTAGAATTCACTTCAGCAGTTGCAGAATTTTTTGGCATAATAACATAAATAGTTGCATTTACATTCACAAAAATTTCGTGCAAAGTCTGATTTATACCCGCTGATGTAAATGTATTTTTAATTGTTGATGTTACATTACTTGCTAAAGTAACAGTTGTTTTAATTTTCGGACCTTTTCCCGACAATGCACTTATACCTAAAATTGTACCTAAAGGAATACTGATTTCGCGACTATCAGTTTCTAAAATGTCATTAGAAATTTCTGCACCGATTTCACTTTTCAGCATATTCATTTTAATTGTATCCGCTTTAACGGTTGTAACTCTACCGCTATCATCTTTTTCGATATCAACAAGGCTCGAATATGTAATACCATTTTCATACAATACAGAATTTATTGCACTTTCAATAATTGAAGACGCGATATTTTCAGATTGTGCAACTGCTACTTCAATTATAACAGGTTTTGCCCTTATTTCAAAGAAGATTAGTCCGACTATTATAAATAACAACAATACAAATATTATTTTTAAGACTCTTTTCTTAAATTTATGCTTTCTTGAGTTACTCAAATAATCACCCTGACCATTTTATGCTATACATAAAACAAGTGTTTGTGCCAACACTAAATCAAGGTGATTATATGATAAATGTTGAAAAATATTTGTTGCTATTTTGTGTAGGTGGACTAGGGTACGGACTTATTGAAATTACATTCAGAGGATATACTCATTGGTCAATGATTATAACCGGTGGGTCAGCTTTTTTATGCCTTTATATTATTAACAAATCCTTTGAAAGAAATTCAATTTATAAAAAAGCATTTTTAGGTGCATTTATTATTACTACATTAGAATTAACTGTAGGTTTAATTGTTAATAAAACCTTTAACCTTGGCGTATGGGATTATACAAATACACCTTTTAACTTTCTTGGAATAATATCATTACCATTTTGTGTTTGTTGGTATGTTATTTCATTTATTGTGCTTAAAACTTTTAATACATTAGATAAACTTAATGCACAGCAGAAATTTTATAAACCTTTACACCATGTGATGGAACATCTACAGAAATAGTATCAGTTATTACTGTTTCTGTTTTGTCCCACAAATCTTTGCACACATATTTTTCTGTATTTGGTAATGTAACATTTACAATATTATGCAAATCTGCAACTGAATAATCCATTTTTGTCTTTGAAAGACCTTTATTAAAGAAACAAATTGCAACCTCATTGTTTTCTAATGGTTTTACAAGCACATCTGTTATACCATTTGACTTTACTCTAGAGCATTGAATACCAAGTTTATCTTGGTCAATAGCAATAACATCTTTATTTGTAAGGATTTCAAGAATTTTGTTATCAGTATCAACAGTACCATCTGTCTTAATAAAATCACGGATATCATTACCAAGAATAAGTGGTGCTGCCATCATTGCCCACAATGTAAAGTGAGATTTATTTTCTTCAACAGTAAGTTTACCATTACCAACCTCAAGCATATCAGGGTCATTAAAAGCACCCGGTTGAGCGTATTTATCAAGTCTTACATTTACCTCGTAAATACCTACAACGGATAGCCAATTCGGTTGAATATCGGGAGTTGTTCTCCAGATATTACCTGCCTTTCCACCCCATTTCCAAGGCTGGTTCTGTCCCCATTCACAAATAGAATAAAGAATTTTCTTTTCTTCGCAATTATTTTCTTCTGCATATTTCTTTGTAGCACGCTGGAGTTCTCTACCCATTTTTTCATACTGCATAGCAGCACTGTCCATAGGTGAACCAACGGGATTTGTAATAGAAATTGAATTTATACCCGCTTTAAGATTTATCTTAATTTGTCTTCTGCCTTCACGGGAGAATGCTTTTTGTTCAGATATAAAGAAATCATACTTATCTGTATTATTTACTGTTACAACACAGAACTGACCATTACAAGTATTCTTTCTCATAACAAATGTAAGAACATATTCGCCATCATGTGGTACTACAATATTATTAAACTCGATTGAGCCCATATTACTGCAAATGCCTCTCACATAAGATTTACCATCTTCTTCATTAATGACCTTTGCTTCACCTTTAAGTACAGCATCTTTTGCAGGGAATACAAGTTCACCATCAATACCATTGCCACCAACAGAGATGCTATCAATGTATGGTGCGTCAGTTGGAATTAGCACATGATGACAATAGTCGTATTTGAAATATTCTACACCCCACTCAGCAAAAGTTTCGGCATCAATTCTTTCGTTATAAAGTGATGCAGGTAAATCTTCACAAGTAAGTGTACCATTTGATGAATAGATACCAAGTTTAAGTCCCATATCATTCACTTGTTCAACAAGCCATTTAATACCGTGTGGAAATGTTGTTAAATCGCCTTGCATTTTGCCATTTTCGTCACGCATTGAAGATTGCCAACAGTCATCAAGATTAATATATACATAACCTACATCTGCAAGACCTGATTCTTTAACTGCTTTTGCAATCTGAAGTATTACATTTTCATCAATCTTATGTCTGAAAATATTCCAGCTTGACCAACCCATTGGTGGTGTTAAAGCAGCACCATTATTATACATTTCATCTTTAGTATAATGAATTTTTGTTTTTGCAAGTACTTTTTTCAATTCACAACGAGGGCAAATATTATTTTTCTTAAAATATAACAAGCTGCTACCCACAGCAGCCCCAGCGGCTGCTATTCCTGATAATAATGCAAAACCTTTTTTCATAATAACACCTCATACAAAAAAACACAGGTCAGACGGTGTTTTGGCATCATCTGACCTGATTAGTTACTATACGGCCTGTCTGCCGATTATATTATTTCTCAACAGGAGCTTCTGTAACTTCTTCTACAACTGCTTCAGCAACTTCTGGGGCAGGAGCTTCTTCTACTACAGGTGGCTCAACAAGTGCTTTGATTGAAAGGCTAACACGTTTCTTATCAAAGTCAATTTCCATAATCTTTGCTTTAACAACATCGCCTACTTTAAGAACTTCAGCAGGTGTGCCGATGTGTTTGTGTGAAATCTGTGAAATATGAATAAGACCATCAACACCTGGAATAATCTGTGCAAAAGCACCGAATGATGTAAGGCTAACAATCTTCGCATCAACTTCACTGTCAACAGGATAATCACGTTTAAGAATTTCCCAAGGATTATCTTCAACTTTCTTGTAACCAAGAGAGATTTTCTTGTTTTCTCTGTCAAGTTCTTTTACATAAACTTCAACAGTATCACCAACACTTACAACTTCTGATGGATGCTTGATTCTCTGCCATGAAAGTTCAGAGATATGTACCATGCCGTCAACACCACCAAGGTCAACGAATGCACCATAGTTTGTAAGACTTCTTACTGTTCCTGTATAAACTGCACCTTCGGTGATATTTGCCCAGAAAGCATCTTCAACTTCCTTACGCTTTGAAACTGCAACTTCACGAATTGAACCAACAACTTTTCTTCTCATCTTATTAACTTCGATGATTTTATATTCAACAGTTGTCTTGAGAAGGTCTTCAAGTGAATCGCTTCTTCTCATCTTAGCAAGTGATGCAGGAACAAATACTTTAACTGCACCGCTCTGAACAAATACACCTTTGTTATCACCAACGATACCTGTAACAACACCCTCACGGATTGTGTCGTCAGCCTCAAGGCCTTCCCAGATAGCGCCACGGTCATAAAGACGCTTTGAAAGTTTGATTGTGCCTTCAACGTCATTTGTCTTCATAATGCGAAGTTTGATTTCGTCGCCAACCTTAAGCTCGGCTTTAGGGTCAGCAGCTGGGTCATCACTATATTCATCAAAAGGAACATAACCTGTATGTTTTCTGCCAGCGATTTCAACCTGAATTTCAGTAGCAGTAAAGCCAACAACTGTACCTACTACATTCTGGTCAGAACTCATAGCGCTTAATGATTCCTCAAGCATCTGCTCGAATCCTGTTTCCTCCATATTAATTGTGTTTGTGTTTTCAAATTTCTCGGACATAGTTCTTATTACCTCCTTAATTATACTGTCAGGTGTTGAAGCACCGGCAGTAACGCCTATTGACTGAACATCACATAAAGCTATGTCCTGAAGCTCTTCTGCTGTTTCAATCAAATAAGTCGGGCAGTTAGGCTCACAAACAGCTTTAAGTTTAGCTGTATTAGAGCTTGTCCGGCCACCAATTATTATCATAGCATCATTTTCTTTTGATAACAACAGTGCCTCTGCCTGTCTTTCTTCAGTCGCACTACATATTGTATCAAAAATAATTGCATTTGTATATAGTATTTTTATTTTTTTTACACATTTTTTCCATTCTTTTGTGCTGAAAGTAGTCTGAGAAACCACTATAAACGGTTTTTTGATATCAAAACTATTATTTTTGAAAATATCTTCAAGTTCTTCGACAGAGTTAAAAACAAAACAATCTCCGTTACAGTAACTTTTAATACCAATGACTTCAGGATGTTTTTTATCACCAGCAATAAGCACAGGCAAACTTTCAGTTGAATTTTTTTGCACAATCTTATGGATTTTTTTAACATAAGGACATGTTGCATCAATGTAATCAAGTGAATTATTATCACAGTATTTGAGAACACTCTGTTCAACACCATGTGTACGGACTACGATTTTTTTACAGTCATTTGCATTATTTATATCATCAATGATATTAACACCCTTATTTTCTAAATCAGCAACAACCTGTGGATTATGAATAATAGGACCAAGTGTACACACATTTACACCATCATTAACCAAATCATATAGCATATTAACTGCTCTGTTTACACCAAAACAGAAACCGGCAGTTTTAGCAAGAGTTATTTTCATTTACATTCCTCCCAAAGACGAACAATTTCTTCCATAACTCTCTTTGCAACACGCTTATTTTCAGAAGTTTTTCCACCATCTGTAAATCCCATATCACTATAACGGATTGGCTCACCGAATTTTACAACAACCTTTGAACCTTTTTTATCTTTATCTTCCATGTAGATTGCAGTAGGAATAATGTCTGCACACGCATGACGTGCAATATAGCCAACACCAGATTTTGCTTCTTTTGGTGTTCCATCAGGAGAACGAGTACCCTCAGGGAAAATACAAAGCACTTCTCCCCTACGTACTAATTCAACAGCATAGTTGATTG
Organism: uncultured Clostridia bacterium; assembly: GCA_937895645.1. Lineage (GTDB taxonomy): Bacteria > Bacillota > Clostridia > Oscillospirales > Acutalibacteraceae > Fimenecus. The sequence goes on along the minus strand of CALBKQ010000199.1, from coordinate 5,384 downwards.
CTCTCATATCACCTTTACCGCGCATAATGGGAAAACCATTCAAACCTATTATTGCTTTTGCAAGTAACGGATTTTTGAACAGTTCATATTTTCCGATATAGTAAAACAAGCGCTTTGATGCCATTGCAATAAGTAATGGGTCAAACTCAGTAACATGATTAGGCGCAATAATAAACCTATCTTTACGTTCAATGTTTTCAAGACCTATGTACTCAACTTTATAATAAGTTTTGCAAAATAAGTTGCCAATAGGTCTAATAACGTTCATTAAATTATGTTTTTTGAATTCATTAAAATTATAATTATTGACTTTTTCTGTCATTATAATTTCTCCTCAACTATTTCAACAATTTTGTTGATTGATTCTTCGAGTGTGTAATTTGTTGTATTAACAATAACTGAATCTTCAGCAGGTTTTAATGGTGCTATTTCGCGATGTGAGTCGTTATAATCACGAACACGCAAATCATCAAGAACTTCTTGATATGTCACTGCACTACCCTTTTCCTGAAGTTCTTTATATCTTCTCATCGCTCTTTCAGTATCATCAGCAGTTAAAAATATTTTAACCTGAGCATTTGGAAGAACAACAGTACCTATATCGCGACCATCCATAATACAGTTATTTTTAGCAGCAATATCACGCTGTAAATCAAATAGAAATGCACGTACTGATGGAATTGCAGAAACATTTGATGCAGCCATAGATGCCTCTGGAAGTCTGATTTCAGTTGATACATCATCACCATTCAAAAAAACATGCTGAACGCCATCAATAAATTTTAATTCAACTGTAATTTCACTAAGTATAGCACCAACATTCTGAACATCAGTTGTTTCAATCCCTTTGCGAAGGCAGTAAACACCGACAGCTCTGTAAAGTGCACCTGTATCAACATAAATATAGCCTAATTTCTGTGCAGCTGCACGGGCAACTGTACTTTTACCTGCACCGGCAGGTCCGTCAATAGCAACATTAATCATAATTTTACACCTCATCTGTATTACTTGCGGAAACCCCCGCTAAATGTCCTGTAGAAAACGCGATTTGCAGATTAAAACCACCTGTATAACCGTCGCAATCAATGACTTCACCTGCAAAAAATAATCCTTTACATATTTTACTTTCCATAGTTTTCGGATTAATTTCACTAACTTTAACGCCACCTGCTGTAACAATCGCTTCCGAGATATCGTTAAAATCCATAACTGTAAGTTTAATGGATTTAATTGTATCAACAAGGTTTTTTCTCATTTCTTTTGTTATTTGGTTGATTTTTTCAGATTGCTTGATTTGAGATAATTTAAGCACCGGTGAAATCAACGATTTAGGCAGTAACAATGCTAAAACATTTGAAATTGACTTGTTACTGTTATCTGCAAAATCACGAAGTATTCTTGCGTCAAGTTTTTCATGTGAAAGCGCAGGTTTTAAGTCGAGATAAATTTCATATCTTCCTTTTTCCATCTCTCTCATATGAGCACTTGCTGATAAAATCATTGGACCTGACACACCAAAGTGTGTAAAAAGCATTTCACCAAAGTCATCGTATACTTCTTTTTTCTTTTTACTATCGAAAACTTTGATTGAAACATTTTTAAGCGACAATCCCATACATTCACTACAAAGTCCCTCGCGACACACAAGGGCTGACAATGATGGTTTTAGCTCAGTAACAGTATGTCCCACACTTTTTGCTAATTTATAACCATCGCCACTTGAGCCTGTTCGTGGGTATGAGAGCCCACCCGTTGCAACTATAACAGAATCAGCATTGTATTTATTACCCGACTCTGTTTCAACGCCTTTAACTACGCCATTTTCAGTGATTAAGTTTATAACTCGTTCAGTTTTACGCCTTACACCTGAATCAGTAATATATCTGTTTAGTGCATCAACAATATCAACTGCTTTATCACTTGCAGGGAAAACGCGATTTCCACGCTCTACTTTTAATTCAACACCATAATCTTCAAAAAACTCCATGACATCACGATTATTAAAAGATGAAAAAGCGCTATAAAGGAATCTACCGTTACCAGGAATATTTTGAATAAATGACTGAACGTCATCTACATTATTAGTAACATTGCATCTGCCTTTGCCTGTAATCATAACTTTACGGGCAATTTTTTCATTTCGTTCTAAAAGCAGTACATCAGCACCATTCTCAGCGGCTACGCCTGACGCCATAGTACCTGCCGCACCTGCACCAATAACAATTACCTTTTTATTCATTTTCGCCACCATCTGACTTATCATAAACCTGATATTCATCCCAAATACTTTCAAGCTTATTGAAATTGTTGTAGACTTCATCACGACGACTGAATGTTACTGCAACAATCAAAGCGTTTATTAGACTTAATGGCGCAACAAGAGAATCAACAACAGAGACCATATCGCTTTTTGCGACAAGAATATTGTCAGCATATTCTGCTATTGGTGAGTTAGCCGAGTCTGTGATAGCAATAATTTTTGTACCTCTGTCATTTATAAAACGAAGTGCATTGATTGTTTGTTTTGAATAACGAGGAAAACTAATTGCAACACAAACATCTTCTTCACTAATTCTAAACATCTGCTCAAACATTTCACTACCACTAGAAGTATCAATGAGTACTACATTTTCAAATACAGGATTTAAGTAAAAATAAAGAAAACTTGCTAATGCTGCTGAACTGCGAACACCAAGTATGTATATCTTTCTTGCACTGTTGATTGTTTCAACTGCCTTTGCAAATTCGTCAGTTGAAATGTGTTCAAGAGTATTACGGATAAGCTCAATATCACCATTAAGAACTTTTTTAATTGCGTCTTGCTCACCTATAAGTGTGCTTGAAACTTCCATACGCTGAACTGCAGTGAGTTTTGATTTTATCATTTGCTGAAGTTCTTTCTGAAGTTCAGGATAACCTTTGAAACCCATTTCGGTTGCAAAGCGCACAACAGTAGATTCACTGACACCTACTTTTTCACCTAACTTTGCTGCAGTCATAAATGCTGCTTTGTCGTAATTTTCGGTAATATATGCTACAAGTTTTTTATGACCTTTTGATAATTTTTTATTTTTTATATCAACTTTTGACAAAATAAAGTTTTTCACAAAAACAACTCCTGAATATATATTCAACACTTAAAATAATACCATTTTTACATGTTGAAAATCAAGCGTTTTGCAAGATTCCCTGCAAATTATTTCATTTTTATAAGAGAAGATGTCATTTCTGTTGAGCAAATACCTGTTTTTTGCAAGGCAAGATTATACAAATCACTGGATTTGTTTTCTAGTTCAAAAACTCGTAACGCTTTATCAGAATTAAGATTTAGTATGTCAGAATAATTTACGACAAATGGTAAACTGCATTTTTTTGCAAGGTCACCTAGTTTATTACTGATTTTCATATTAAAACCTAATAATCTGCAATAAGGTACTGAAATTCTTAAATCATCGTTTGTAACATTCATTATAGCGGACAATACCGCCCTTCTTATTCTTGAATGAGTAAAACGTTTTGTTTTGACTTTATCATAAATTTCAGCAAGATTTGAACTTGTTTTAACTGCAGATGTTATTCTGTTTTCAATTCCTTCAGCCATATTTGCAATTTCAGGGTTTATTATATTTATTGAACGCAAAATTGAGAGTGCTGATATATTGAATTTATTAGTATCAAGATATTCACCATCTACCAACGCTTTCTTATAGATTTGAAATACGTTATCAGGTACATATCTCAGAAAATCATTTTTATCATTTATAAGACTACGTATGTGTGTTGCAGAAGCAAACTCATTGACGGCAAAATTATCGTTGTAATCTGCACCCATACGATTTACGGTTACAGGAGTTATGTTATAATTGTTCTTTTTTATTGCACTGATATATTCAATCGCAAGAATGTTATTAGGGGAAGAAATATCACAATCACAACTGTATTCTTCATAAGCCATTTGTCTTGCTATTGGGTAACTTACACCACCTTCAAGATGTTTTTTGATTTTATTATCAAAATCTTCTGAAAGTAAAACATCAACTGCATTTTCAAGTTGAGAAAGAGTGGTATTTTCAGTACCGAATGCAATTTTATCACAACCAAAAGAATTGAGAATTTTAACAGCACTTGATGCAAAAATTTCTGCACTTGCAGTTGCATACAAAAATGGTAATTCAAGAACAATATCAGCACCACACATAAGTGCAGATTTTACTCTTAAATCTTTAGGAAAAATCGCAGGTTCTCCCCTTTGCACAAAGTTACCACTCATAACGCACACAACAACATCTCCATCAGTTTTGACAGAGTCGATTAAATGTTTATGACCATTGTGAAAAGGATTAAACTCACATACTATTCCAATTACGGACATAAATTTACCTCTTTTTTCAAATATTTGGTAAAAGAAACCTTGAAATTACTTAAATATGAGTATATAATAATACAGGTTTAATATTACTTCAAGAAAAATTTTTGAATGGAGATGTAAATAATGAAAATTCTTGTTATTAACGCAGGTAGTTCATCACTTAAATATCAGCTTATTGATATGGCTGACGAAAGTGTAATTGCAAAAGGTATTTGCGAAAGAGTTGGCGCAGATGATTCATGTATCAGCTTCAAAACACCAGATGGCAAAAAAATTGAATACAAAACTCCAATGAGCAATCACACAGCAGCCTTTGCTGAGGTTAAAAAAGTTCTCACAGAGGGTGAATACAAGGTAATTGATGATATCAGTGAAATCGCAGCAGTTGGTCACCGTGTTGTTCAAGGCGGTTCTCTTTTCAATAAGAGTATGCTCGTAACCGACGAAGTTATCAAGGGTATTGAAGAAATGTGCGCTCTTGCTCCTCTTCACAATCCTGCTCACATTCAGGGTATTAATGCAAGTATTGAACTTTTCGGTAAAGATGTTCCTCAGATTGCAGTTTTTGATAACGCATTCCACAGCACAATGCCTGCTGAAGCATACACATTCCCAGTACCTTATGAATTCTATGAAAAATATCAGGTTCGCAAATATGGTTTCCATGGTACTTCACACCGTTTCGTAAGTGCAAGATGTGCAGAAGTTATGGGTAAAAACATTGAAGACCTTAAGATTGTTACATGCCACCTTGGTAATGGCTCATCAATAACAGCTGTTAAGGGCGGAAAAGTAATTGACACAACAATGGGTCTTACTCCGCTTGATGGCCTTATTATGGGTACACGTTGCGGCGCTGTTGACCCATCAGCAATTCTTTTCATTATGGAAAAAGAAAATCTTTCAGTTAAAGAAATGGATACACTTCTCAACAAGAAGTCTGGTATACTTGGCATTTCAGGTCTTTCATCAGATGACCGTGATGTAAAGGCTGCAGCTGCTGAAGGTAACGAAC
>CALBKQ010000198.1 GCA_937895645.1 uncultured Clostridia bacterium | reverse complement strand
AACCCCCAACCCTCGGAACCGGAATCCGATGCTCTATCCATTGAGCCACCGGCGCTTATTACCAAGGGAGATTATAGCAGATTTTTCCCAGGAAGTAAAGCAGTTTTTTCGTTTTCTTTTCGTTCTCTTTGGGGCAAAAATGACAAAAAGCTGTTTCGGTGTATTGTTTTTCGGCAAAAGCCGTGCTATAATAACGAAAAGATCACGCTTAGTTTTGGAGGATACAGATATGGCAGGCAGCATTGGTAATTTCCGCAGCGCATTACATGGCTTTAACCGCACCGATGTGGTGCAGTTTATTCAGGCCCAGACCATGGAGCACGAGCGTGCCATCCGTGTGCTGAAAGAAGAAAACGACCGCCTGAAGGAGGCGCTGGAGGCCAAGCGCACAGAATTAGAAGTCTGCCAGGAGGAGAAGGCCGGCTTAGCGGCACAGCTGGAGGAGGCTCTGGCTGCTATTCCCGCTGCGGCTGAGGAGCCCGCCGCTGAGGAGCAGGAAGCTCCCCTGCCCGATCTGGATGCTCCCATGGCACCTGCCACTACGGTGGTCGCTGCCGGGCCCACCAATTTTGACGAGCTGGAGCTGGCCGCCTATCGCCGGGCCGAGATGACGGAGCGCATGGCCAGAGAGCGTGCCGCCGCCTCTGCCCAGCGGATGCAGACCATTTTCTCCCAGGCTGAGGAAAAGCTGAACCTGACCTCTCAGGATCTGGCTACGCTGCTGGATGCCTCGTCAGAGAAATCAAGCAGGAAGGGGCGTTTATTCCCTCCACAGTAGAAGGATTCCAAGGATGCCAAATACCTAATGAGTACATAGATGCAGAAAAAATTGAAAATAAATTGCTTGCTGACGATTTAGATTATCATGAAATTAGTGGTTTACGCTTGGAAGCACGTCAAAAATTAGATAAAATTCGCCCTGCTACTGTTGGACAGGCTTCTCGTATTTCTGGTGTATCTCCTGCAGATGTATCAGTTCTTTTAGTTTATCTTGAACATTTAAAATATGCACAAAAGGAATATTAGTGGAAAAGAGGTACAAATTGAGTAGTTATAATACAACACAATTTGAAAAAGATTTAAAAGAGTTAGGGATTGATTTGTCTGAAGAACAGATGAATCAATTCATGAAATACTTTGAATTATTGGTAGAATGGAATTCTTTTATGAACCTTACTGGTATCACAGAATTTGAAGAAGTCATGAAAAAACATTTTATTGATAGTTTATCTTTGGTGAAGGCAGTTGATTTATCCAAATCTCTTTCACTGATTGATATTGGAACGGGTGCAGGTTTTCCTGGTCTGCCACTTAAAATTGCGTTTCCAAATTTGAAGGTTACTTTATTAGATTCCCTTGCCAAGAGAATTAAATTTTTGGATGAAGTTATTTTTCAACTTGGTCTTACTGATATTGAAACAATCCATGGAAGAGCAGAAGACTTTGCAAAGCCAGATAAAAAAAGAGAAAAATATGATTTGTGTGTTTCCAGAGCAGTTGCAAATATGACAACACTGTCAGAATATTGTTTGCCTTTTGTAAAACAAGGTGGAACATTCGTTTCAATGAAATCTGCCGAAAGTAATGAAGAAATGAATGAGGCAAAAATGGCAATAGGAATACTTGGCGGAAAAATCAAAGAGGATATTGTGTTCGATTTAGTCGAAAATATGCCTCGTAGAATTATTCTTATAAAAAAGAATTCGCAAACTCCGACAAAATATCCACGCCCATCTGCACAGATTGCTAAAAAACCATTAAAATAATATCGAAAATCGTTGATATTAAGCCAAATATGGCAAACAGATTTTCTTTACAAACAGACCTTCACAGTGTTATTCTTATGTCAAGGACAAGCACTGCGGAGGTCAATTTTTATGAGAAAACATTATCACGATAAAATAAGAACTGAAAATAAAATACTGCAAATTCCGCAAAGCGATATTCTCCCAAATCCAAATCAACCAAGAAAAAGGTTTGATTATGACGAACTTGAAGGACTTGCACAAAGTATTCGTACCAATGGTATTTTACAACCTTTACTTGTAAGACCACTTGAAAACGGAAAGTTTGAGTTGATTGCAGGTGAACGACGACTTCGTGCTGCACGACTTGTAGGCCTTACAAAAGTTCCATGCGTGGTAAATGAAATATCAGAAACAGATTCTGCGGTGTTTGCTGTTCTTGAAAATCTTCAGCGGCAGGACTTAGACTACTTTGAAGAAGCAGAAGCTCTGGCAACCCTTATAAGTGATTATCATATGGGACAAGAAGAACTTTGCAGAAAACTTGGTAAAGCGCAGTCAACAGTATCAAATAAATTAAGATTACTGAAATTAAGCGACGAAATGCGTTATCAGATTAGTCGTGCAGGACTTACAGAGCGTCACGCAAGGGCGCTACTTTCAATAAATGACGAAGTCCAAAGAGCAAGAGCGTTGTCAATTATTATTGACCGGCATTTAACCGTTAATGAAAGCGAAACTCTTATCGACCAGATGCTTCGTAAAAATGAAGCCCCTAAAAAACAAATGTTGCGTGGTTTCAAAGATATACGAATCTTTATAAATACTCTTAACAACGCAGTTGATACAATACGTCGCGCAGGTGTTGATGCAGATTCTGTAAAAACTGAAACTGACGAGTATGTTGAATACATAGTCCGTATTCCAAAACTTGACGATAAACCAATGGCAAGTAATCAATAACGGTAAAATCACCGTGTTATCCCCCGATAACAATATGAACGGTGTTTTTATATAGTGGCGAAAGCCACCCATATCCTTCTCTTTCACACCCCACATCCACAGCGAAAGGCCTCTCGTAATGAGAGGTCTTTTGCTATTACTATGTTCCACGTGAAACATTATGGTAAATATTACATATAAAAATTATATTTTTTCTTAATTTGCACTTTAATTTTTATAAATTATATGATATACTTGTATAAAATCGGGTAATAGGGTGATAAAAACACTCGTTTTACCGTTTTGGAGTGGGATTTTTGGCTAAAGTTATTTCAATTATAAACCAAAAAGGTGGAGTAGGTAAAACTACTACAGCAGTAAGCCTTGCAGCCGCAGTGGGTGCTAAAGGCTTTAAGGTTTTACTTGCAGATATTGACCCACAGGGTAACTCTACAAGTGGCTTTGGCATAAGCAAAAGAAAAATCACACAATCTTCTTACGATATTCTTGTCAATGATGTAAACGCAAACGACGCTATAATCACAACACAGTTCAAAAACGTTGATATTATTCCTGCAAACTTAAATCTTGCAGGTGCAGAAGTTGCACTTATTGAACTTGAACACAGAGAAAGCAGATTGAAAACTGCAGTTGCTCAGGTGTGGGATAAATATGATTATATTTTCTTCGACTGCCCCCCCTCTCTTGGTCTTATTACAATCAACGCTTTAACTGCGTCAGATACATTTTTAGTTCCTGTACAATGCGAATTCTACGCACTTGAAGGACTTGCACAATTAATGGCAACAGTTCGCCAGGTTAAGCGTCTTTATAACCCACATATTGAACTTGAGGGTGTTTTGCAGACAATGTATGATGGTAGGCTTAACCTAACACAACAGGTTGTTACAGAAATTAAAAAGTTTTTCCCGAATAAAGTCTACAAAACAACTATTCCGAGAAATGTACGACTTTCCGAGGCTCCTTCCTTTGGTGAGCCGATTATGTATTATGATAAGCATTCAAAAGGTGCGTTGGCTTATGACGCATTTGCAGATGAATTCTTATCGCAACAGAAGTGATGAGGTGAAGATATGGCTAAAAAAGGTGGATTAAACAGAAACAACGGGTTTGATAATCTCTTTTCTGAAAATTCAGCGTTTGATAATGCAAATAGTGCTGTTACACTGGGAATCAACGATATTGAGCCAAATCGCGACCAGCCAAGACGCGTTTTTGATGAAAAAGCACTTGAAGAGTTGTCAAAAAGTATTGAGCAAAACGGTATAATTCAACCATTGCTTGTTCGTCCTATGCTTGACGGTAGTTATCAACTTGTAGCTGGTGAACGCAGATGGCGTGCAGCCCGTATGGCAGGGCTTACAGAAGTTCCTGTTACAATCCGCGAAATGACTGATGAAGAAGCAAGTGTATTTGCTCTTATCGAGAATTTACAACGTGAAGACTTAAACCCCGTTGAAGAAGCACAAGGGCTTAAATCTCTTATTGAAACTTACGGTTTTACACAAGAAGAAACTGCAGACCGTGTAGGTAAATCCCGCGTGGCAGTTACAAACACTTTAAGATTATTAAAACTTCCGGCATCAGTACTTAAACTACTTAGTGGCGGAAAACTCACCGCTGGTCACTCCCGTGCATTACTTTCACTTGATGATGAAAAAGAAATGCTTAAAATTGCTGAAGCGGCAATAAGTCAGGAACTTTCAGTGCGTCAGGTTGAAAAAATGGTTAAATACGCTTTACAGGGTGAAAAACCAACACCTAAAAAGCGTGAGAAAAAACGTGATAAGTTTTATGACGAAGTTGAAATTGCTCTTACAAATACTCTTGGCAGAAAAGTTAAAATCTATTTGTCAAATACAGGTCATAAAGGCACTCTTGAATTTGAGTTTTTTGGAAAAGAAGATTTGACTAAACTTGCAAAAGACATTTATAAAGAGTAACGAAAGGAATTATACAAAATGCTTGATATTAAATTTTTAAGAACAAATCCTGATGTAGTTAAAGAAAACATCAAGAAAAAGTTTCAGGATGAAAAACTTCCACTTGTTGATAAAGTAATTGAACTTGACGCTGAATACAGAGCTGCAAAGGGCCGTGGAGATGAGCTTCGCGCACTCCGTAACTCTGTAAGTAAAGAAATCGGCGGACTTATGGCTCAGGGCAAACGCGACGAGGCAGAGGTTGTTAAACAGAAAGTTAAGGATATGGCAGATGAGCTTAATGCTTTACAGGTTAAAGAAGCAGAGCTTGAAGAAGAAATCCGCAAGATTATGCTTGTAATCCCTAACATTATCGACCCTAGCGTTCCAATCGGTAAAGACGATAGCGAAAATGTTGAAATTCAGCGTTATGGTGAACCTGTAACACCTGACTTTGAAGTTCCATATCACGTTGATATTATGGAAAACCTTAATGGTATCGACCTTGACAGTGCAAGAAAGACAAGCGGTAACGGTTTCTACTATCTTTGTGGCGATATTGCAAGATTACACTCTGCAATCCTTTCTTATGCAAGAGATTTTATGATTGACCGTGGCTTTACTTATTATATTCCTCCATTTATGATTCGTAGCGACGTTGTAACAGGCGTTATGAGTTTCGCAGAAATGGAAAATATGATGTATAAAATTGAGGGTGAAGACCTTTACCTTATCGGTACAAGTGAACACTCAATGATTGGTAAGTTTATCGATAGTTTTACTCCTGAAGATGAACTTCCAAAAACACTTACAAGCTACTCCCCTTGTTTCCGTAAAGAAGTTGGTGCACACGGTATTGAAGAGCGTGGCGTTTACAGAATTCATCAGTTTGAAAAACAAGAAATGATTGTTGTTTGTAAGCCTGAAGATAGTATGAAATGGTATGATGAACTCTGGAAAAACTCAGTTGACTTCTTCCGTTCACTTGATATCCCTGTAAGAACACTTGAGTGTTGTTAAG
>CALBKQ010000197.1 GCA_937895645.1 uncultured Clostridia bacterium | reverse complement strand
AAATAGCATAAGTGATGACGCCGCACAAGCACATATTGCATAGAATGATGAGCGAGCATATTTTGAGTGACGGATTGAGTAAACAAGAAGTGCAACGTAAGAAAGCAAAATTGCACCAGCCATAATCATACCAAATTCTTCACAGACTACGCCGAAAACAAGGTCTTCAGTTGCGGCAAAAATGTCACGGAGTTTACCGTTGCCGAGGCCTACACCAAAAAGTCCGCCACTTGCAGAGTAAATCATTGTTCGTGTTTGCTGATAACCTGACGTATCAAAATATTCCCACACGTGACCATAGGCTGCAAAGCGGTTTGCAACATAAGGACGGAACATAAGAACAATAAGTCCACCCATAAGGGCAACCGTGCAGACAAGTACAAGTGTTCGTATGTCACCTGAACGCATAAATGAGATTACAATAAATGTAAAGAAGAAGATAAGTGCTGTGCCAAAGTCATACATTAAAAACAATGCACCTACACAGGCAAATGCGAATATAATGAACTTTGTTAAACTTTTGTTGGATTGTAATTTTTCAAGAGATGCGGCACCAACAAAAATAAATGCAACTTTAACAAGTTCAGATGGTTGAATTGATATTCCGCCAATGTAAAGCCAGTTTTTTGCACCATTCGTGAAACTTGCAAAAACAAGTGTAAAGGCTAAAAGTCCAACTGCACCGACTGCTGCAGGAATACGGAGAAATGAAACTCGTTTCAAATCCCTTAACAACCATTGTAAAAATACAAACCCCAAAATACCAATAAGTACTGCCACAAGTTGTTTAAGTGCTTTGTCCGGGTAAACGCTTGTAGTGATTGAAAGACCTATAGAGGTCAATAAAAACGCAATAAGTTCAACTTCAAAACCTTTACGTTTAAGCAATAATCTTGCACCTATAAAATAAATGTATTCAACAAGAATATAAATACCGAAAGTGAGAATTATGCCTGTTTTATGCTCACTTGACGCTTTGTTTGTAAGGGTGAAAAGACAAGTAAGTTGAAAAAGTGTAATAACGAAAAGCATTATTACAAGATTTACATTTTTAGTTTTCTTAAGCATAATTTCACCAACTTTCTATTTGGGTATTTGTTGTTTTATTTTTCTTCATACAAAAATGCAAAATCGCCAATTTTTATAACATCACCGTCATAAAGTGGAGTTTCAGAAAAAATCTGCTCACCATTAAGAGTTGTTTTTGTGACTTTTCCGAAATCAACAATAAACCAATGATTATTTTGCTTAAATATTTCTGCCTGATTGCGTGATACATAAGGTGCAGAAATTTCAATATTGCTTCCCGCTTGTCTACCGATAGTAATGTAATCACCGTCAAGATTGAATTCCGTATTATCAACAATATTTACAAGTCTTGAGTGCGTTGAAACTTCGTCTTTTTTGTGAGAAATATCGTTATTTGCCTCACTACCCATAAAGAATTTCATAATGGCTGTGCCAAATGCAATAACATCACCATCAGAAAGTTTTTCACTTTTTTCTATTTTATTGCCATTTACATAAACGCCGGTTTTGGATTCTGTATCAAACACATAAAAACCGTCTTTTCGCAAAGCTACAACAGCGTGTGAGCGTGATACAGTTGAGTTTGTGAACACTACATCACAAAACTTGCTTCTGCCGATAGAGGTTTCATAACAGGTGATAGGATGTTGCTCGTTATTTGCCATATTCACAAGTACTGCGTAAATCTTTTTGTCAGGACGCAGACGGATAAGCGACCATACGCAGTTTACAATGACTGCAATGGCAAGAATACAAAGAACATATCGCATTAAATATTCAAGGCTTTCCATAACTGCACCTCCTAATAAAATTTATCTGTATCATACTATATCTAGAATAACTTTTTCTAATATTCTTGTCAATGAATTTACAAATAATGTAATTGAATTTTAATATTTTGTAATAAAAAGGCACATGTTCAAAACTGAACCTGTGCCTTTTTTGGCACCCCCTGCGGGAATCGAACCCACAACTAATCCTTAGGAGATACCGAAGGAAACGATAACGGCATCCCTTGTAATACCTAAAAATCCCCTGTTGTCAGGGGATTTTTAAGGTTAAGTTGTTATCTTGTGTTACGCCGTTACCGCTGATTTTATGATATTTTGCGGTGACCGATTAGCAAACAATTAGCAGACGGTTAAATTTTAGGGTGGAGATAATATTCCTACGAAAGTATGCCATTTAACTTCTGTTCACTCGGTTTATTATTGTGTACTGCTTTTTGTTCTCTTTGGTTTTACCAACTCTCCAATCATTGCACCGCCGATGATAAGAACTGCACCTATAATCTGTAACGGTAACATAGTTTCTTTAAGGAATATTACCGAAAAAATCACTGCCGATAAAGGCTCTAAATATCCGCAGATTGCCACTGTTTGTACTTTGAGTTTGCCGATTGAAGAAAAATAAAAGTAGCATCCGATACCTGTATTCAGCAAACCGAGTATGAGAATTGGCACGATACTCGTTGGTGCAATCTGTATAGCGTAGCCTTGCTTTAATCCCACAAATATCGCTACTGTTAAAAATGCTATGGTAAGC
>CALBKQ010000196.1 GCA_937895645.1 uncultured Clostridia bacterium | reverse complement strand
CGAATCTGTAAAGACGGTCCGGTACTTACTAGGGAGGAGATAATATGGTAAACACAAAAGTAAATCTTCTCGGAATAGAAATTGACAATCCAATAATCCCTGCAAGTGGTACTTACGGTTTCGGTTATGAATTTGCAGACCTTTATGATATTAATATTTTAGGTACATTCTCTTTCAAAGGTACTACAAAAGAGCCTCGTTTTGGTAATCCCACACCAAGAATTGCTGAGTGTAATGCAGGTATGATTAACTCAGTTGGTCTTCAAAATCCTGGTGTTGATAAAGTAATAAGTGAAGAATTGCCTAAACTTGCAAATGTATTCAATAAACCAGTAATGGCCAATGTTAGTGGTTTTTCAGTTGAAGAATATGCTTATACTTGTGAAAAAATTAATGCTTGTGAACAAGTTGGTTGGATTGAAGTAAATGTTTCTTGTCCAAACGTTCATAATGGCGGTATGAGTTTTGGCACAGAACCTGCAGCAGTTGAAAAAGTTGTTAAAGCAGTAAAGAAGGTTACGACGAAACCAATTATAATTAAACTTTCACCCAACATTACTGACATTGTTTCAATCGCAAAAGCTGCTGAAACAGCTGGTGCTGATGGTATCAGTTTAATCAATACACTACTTGGCATGCGAATTGATATCAAGCGTCGTCAACCTGTAATCGCTAACAAAATGGGTGGTTTCTCAGGCTCAGCAATTTTCCCTGTTGCTGTTAGAATGGTATATCAAGTCTATGAAGCTGTTAAAATCCCAATTATCGGTATGGGTGGTGTTTCAACTGCCAAAGATGTAATTGAACTTATGATGGCAGGTGCGACTGCAGTACAAGTAGGTGCAGCAAATCTTGTTGACCCATTTGCTTGTAAGACAATTATTGAAGACTTGCCAAATGAACTCGCAAAAATAAACGTTAATGATATAAATGAAATTATAGGAGGAGCACACTAATGGGTAAAGACGTAATTATTGCTTGTGACTTTTCAAGCAAAAAAGATGTAATGGCTTTTCTTGACAAGTTCACAGATGTTAAGCCATTCGTAAAAATCGGTATGGAACTTTATTATTCAGAAGGTCCATCTATTGTTAAGGAAATTAAGGCAAGAGGTCATAAAATTTTCCTCGACCTTAAACTTCACGATATTCCTAATACAGTTAAAAAGTCAATGGCTGTACTTTCAAATCTTGATGTAGATATGACCAATCTTCATGCTGGTGGTGCAATTCCTATGATGGAAGGAGCACTTGAAGGTTTAACTCGTGCTGACGGTACAAGACCAATCCTTATTGCTGTAACTCAGCTTACTTCAACAAGCCAAGAAGTAATGGAAAGAGATTTACTTATTAAAGAGCCTATTGACGAAGTTGTTATGCACTATGCTCACAACGCAAAAGTTGCAGGTCTTGATGGCGTTGTTTGCTCACCACTTGAGGCAGATAAAGTCCATAATAAATGTGGTAAAGATTTTGTTACAGTAACACCTGGTATTCGTTTTGCTGATGGTGATATTGGTGACCAGGTTCGTGTTATGACACCTGAAAAGGCGAAAGAAGCAGGTTCTGACTATATTGTTGTAGGCAGACCTATTACAGCAGCAACTGACCCTGTTGCAGCATATAAGAGATGCGTTGCAGAATTCGTAGGATAAGGAGAAAATACAATGGAAGCATATAAAAGAGAGTTTATACAGTTTTTAGAGGGTGCCGGCGTACTTAAATTTGGTGATTTTACTGCTAAAAGTGGTAGAAAAATCCCTTATTTTGTTAATGCAGGCATGATTAAAACTGGTGACCAGATTACAAAAATGGGCGAATTCTATGCAAAGGCTTACTTTGATAAGCTCGGTAAGAAGGCTGCTGTACTTTATGGACCTGCTTATAAAGGCATTTCTTTATCAATTTCAGCTGCAGTTGCTCTTTCAAAGAATGGTCTTAACGTTCCTTTCTTCTTTAATCGTAAAGAAGTCAAGGACCACGGTGAAGGCGGTACTTTTGTTGGCTATGTTCCAGAAGCAGGTGAAGAAATCGTTATTATTGAAGATGTAATCACTGCAGGTACTGCTATTCGTGAATCAATGGATATTCTTAAACACCTTGAAGGAACAAAAGTTATTGCTACTTTCATTATGGTTGACCGTAAAGAAAAAGGTCAGTCTGAAAAAGGCGCTATGCAGGAAATTGAAGAACAATTTGGTTTCCCTGTATATTCAGTAGTTGATGTTTATGATATTATTGAATATCTTGAAGAAGACGAAAAGAACAAAGAAAACGTTGAAAGAA
>CALBKQ010000195.1 GCA_937895645.1 uncultured Clostridia bacterium | reverse complement strand
ACTTCCAGAATGATGGTGAATATGTTGGTGGTTGTATTGCAGGTGGCAGAAACTACTTTCATATTAACTCTGCCGGCGATATTGAACCTTGCGTATTCATTCACTTCTCTGACTCGAATATTCGCACACACACATTACTTGAGGCGTTGCAAAATCCATTGTTTATGGCATATTATAAAAATCAGCCATTTAACGACAATCATCTTCGTCCTTGCCCTATGCTTGAAAATCCTGACAGACTTCGTGAACTTATTAAAAATACAAACGCAAAATCTTCTGATTTAATCCGTCAGGAAACCGCAGACGAGCTTTGCAGTAAATGTGATGAGTATGCAAAAAACTGGGCACCAGTTGCAGAAGAAATCTGGAACAGCACAAGCCACAGAGATACTCATACTCAGTATTACAGAGACACACCTGAAGGCAAGGCAGAATTTCGTGGTTGCACAGGAATTTGCTCACAGTGTAACGAACATAAATAATTGAATACTTTATGAGATACAGTCTAAACCTGTATCTCATATTTTTTTGCTTAAATATTTACAACATAAGAAAAATTTGGTATTATATATATTCAAATAGATTTATCTGAGGTGATATTTATGAATAAAATTTCATTTGGTACAGGTGGTTGGCGTGCAATAATTGGCGAAGATTTTATTTGCGAAAATGTACGCAGAGTTGCAAAAGGTATAAGTTTTCTTATGCAAGAACAGAAAAAAACTGACAAGCCTGTAATTATTGGTTATGATAGACGATTCCTTTCTGAAAATGCTGCAAAATGGGTAGCTGAAGTACTTGCTTGTGATGGAATCAATGTATGGTTTATGGAAAGGAGTGTGCCTACTCCTCTTGTTATGCACACAGTTAAAGACAAAGGACTTAACTTTGGTATTGAAATTACTGCAAGTCACAACCCATCAAACTATAACGGTATCAAACTTATTATTGAAGAAGGCAGAGATGCCCCTCTTGAAATTACAAATCACCTTGAAGAGTTGATTGCAACCACTGATAATGTACCATTCACTCAATTTGACCTTGCAGTTGAAAAAGGACTTGTTACATATATTAAAAATCCTTTTAATAAATTCCTTGATGATATTATTGGTCTTCTTGATATGAATGCTATGAGGGAGCGAGGACTTCGTGTGCTTTTTGACTCTATGCACGGTTCAGGTACATATCCGTTACTTGTAATATTCCACACTGCAAGATGCACGATTGACACAATCAATGTAAATCGTGACGCTTATTTTGGCGGTGTTATGCCTGCCCCATCTGAAAGAACTCTGTTTACACTTCGCAATCAAGTTGTAAATGGTGGTTACGATTTCGGTATTGCTATGGATGGTGACGGTGACCGTCTTGGTATTATTGACGCAAACGGAAATTACATAAATGCTAACGAAATCCTTTGCCTTTTATACTATTATCTTGTTAAATACAAGGGTTGGCGTGGTCCGGTAGTTCGAAATCTTGCTACTACTCATATGCTTGACAAAATTGCTGAAAGCTTTGGTGAAAAATGTTACGAAGTGCCTGTTGGCTTTAAGTACATTTCATCAAAAATCGACGAAGTTGACGCAGTTCTTGGTGGCGAATCATCAGGTGGTCTTACAGTACGTGGTCACATTCACGGTAAAGATTCAGTTTACGCTGCCTCACTTTTTGCTGAGATGGTAAGTGTAACAGGAAAATCTCCGTCTGCACTTCTTGATGAATTGAAAAAAGAATTCGGCACTTTTGTACTTGTTGAGGACGATATGAGATTTGACCCTGCAATCAAGCCTGTTGTAGAAAAAACACTTATGATTGATAAACTTTTGCCAACATTCAAAGATGAAATTAAGCGCGTAAACTATGAAGACGGTTGCAAGGTTTATTTTGAAGATGGATTTGTAATCTGTCGTTTCTCGGGCACTGAGCCACTTCTTCGTATATTTGCTGAAAGCACAAACCCTGTTCGTGCGAAAGAATATATTGACACATTCAAAAAATTCTTATTTGAATAATAGGTGATAGTTATGAACTCAAAAATTACTTATGACCAACCATTTGACCACAAAGAATACGGTTCAGAGCGTAACCGTATTCCTGCTCTTTATACTCTGAATGATGGTAGTGTTATGGCAGGTGCTGACATCCGTTATGCTCACGGTTCTGACTCCCCTAACAACATTGATATAGCAGTTGCCATTTCAAAAGACGGATATACTGATTGGGACTATGTAATGGTTAATCATTTTGATGATTACGCAGATACAGTAACATCAACTGATAGCGCTTCTTTTATTGACTCTGTTATTGCACAATCATCAACTGGCAGAATATTTATGTTGGCAGATGCTCAGCCGTCGGAATGTGGTTATCTTCAATGCAAAACAGGTACAGGATACTGTGAAATTGACGGTAAAAAACACTTGCTTTTGACAAATGGCAACCACGGAGATAAATTGAGCACTTTTGGTTTCTATATTGGTGATTTCGCAGGTGATTTTGCTCCGATTTTCACAAGAAATGACAAAAAAATCACCGAATATTCTGTTGACCGAGAGTTCCGTCTTTACAAAAACGGTGAACCTTTATATACAGAACAAAAAGGTTCAGAAAACATTAAAGTTCAACAAAATATTTTTTACAGTTCAGCCGAACTAAAATGCTATAAAACAACTTATTTATGGTTAAGATACAGCGACGATAACGGCAAAACATGGAGTTATCCACAAATTGTATCAGAACATGTTAAAAATGAAAAAGAATCATTTTTAGGTGTAGGTCCAGGTCGTGGAATGGTTATCAACCATAATGGTAAAGAACGTGTTCTCTTTTGCGTTTATGATAACAACGGACTTTTCAAAGACCCTATTTTTGAAAACGCAAGTGTTATTTATACTGATGATAACGGTGAAACCTGGCACAGAAGTAACAAGATTAAAATGAAATCAGGTATAGGCAAAACAAGTGAATCACAACTTGTAAAAATTGAAAGCGACAATTACAACGCTCTTCGTATATATGCAAGAAATCTGAGTAACTATATTGCTTTTGCTGACAGTTTTGACGGTGGTGAAACATGGACTACTTTCCGTGCTGACAAAAATCTTGAAGGCACTAAAAACTGTATGGTTTCACTTATGGAAACATCAAAGAAGATTGACGGCAAACAAGTAATTCTTTGCTCGGCTGGTGGTAATCTTAAAGCGAGAGCAGATGGTATTCTTCGTGTTGGTCTTACTGAAAATAATGGTAACGTTAACTGGATTAGCAAATATCATCTTACACAAGGATTTTACGGTTATTCTTGTCTTACAGAACTTGCTGACGGAAACTTTGCAGTTTTCTATGAAGATGAGGCCGCACACCTTAAATACACAGTTTTCAGCGTGTCAGATAACGGTGTAATCAATGAGATTAACAATGATAATCTTGAATTCAAGCCTGATAATTCACCGAAAGAACAACGCTCAATTAAACTCAAACGAGCAGTTGCAAATATTAAATTCAAATTAGGGTTAATGTAGTAACTTAACAATATTAAAGACAGTTCATTTTTGAACTGTCTTTTTTGTTGTATTTTTAACTTTTTATGGGTAAAAATATAATAAATGCAAATGAAAGGAACGAAAAAATTGGCTACTCGTGTAGGAAAATATACATTACTTTTACCATCAAGACCCTCAATTATCGGTCACGCAGCAGTTGTGGGTAAAGCCGAGGGCGAAGGTCCATTGGCGAAAGAATTTGACTATTGTTATTCTGATGACACTATTGACGGGTGCCCCTCATGGGAAAAAGCTGAAAGTGCATTACAATATGAAGCCATTACCCGTGCTATTGCAAAAGCAGGTCTTTCACCTAAAGACATTAATCTAATTATGGCCGGTGATTTGCTTGACCAGTGTATTGGCACATCTTTTGGTATTCGTGAATTAGCAATACCCTTTTTAGGGCTTTACGGTGCTTGTTCAACAATGGCACTTTCAATGGCAGTTGCATCTGTACTTGTAGATTCAGGTGCATTGAATTATGCAGTTGCATCTACATCTTCACATTTTGCGTCGGCTGAACGGCAGTTCCGTTTGCCCCTTGAATATGGTGGTCAGCGCCCACCGTCAGCACAGCGTACTGCAACAGCGTCAGGGGCTTCAGTTATTACCGAAAACAAAGAAAACACGCCTTGTATTGATGCGGTTATATTCGGTAAAATTATGGATTTAGGCATTAAAGATGCCAACAATATGGGTGCGGCAATGGCACCTGATGATGTTAAAATAAGACCATACCCAACAAACGAGGGTATGGTCTTTTTCTACACACAAATCCAGTATTTAAGGGGGGTTAGAGCACTTTTTAAGGATTTTCTAATGCAAAAAATTGTCGAAAAAACTGTTAATGAAATTAGGTGTTAATCTTCATTTCATTAACACAAAAAGGAGGAATTATATGAATCTATACGAATCACTGTTATCGGAGTTTGGTTATAACAAGCCGATATTATTTTCAGAAATTAAATTTAATAATTGGTGTCCACAACAAATCAGCAGAGATTTGCGAAAGTTATGTCAGGACGGAAAGGTTGTTAAATTTGATTCAGGTATTTACTACATACCAAAAACAACTCCGTTTGGGGTTGCACACTTTAATCCTAAAAAAGTAATTAATAAGAAGTTTATAAAAGATGCTGATAATGTTTTTGGGTACTATTCAGGAAGTTATCTACAATACGAACTCGGCATATCAAAACTCAAACCCGCCACCATCGAAATATATACCAATGTGGAGAGCCGAGATTTACACAAGGTCAAGTTAGGTAATTATCAAATCGCTCTCCGCAAACCAAGAACGAAAATTGATAAACATAACGCATCTGTCCTATGCTTCTTGGAACTTATGAACGGTATAGATACCGAAACTCTTGACGAGTATAAACGAAAACTTATATCTGA
>CALBKQ010000194.1 GCA_937895645.1 uncultured Clostridia bacterium | reverse complement strand
CTTTCAGACAACTCAAGCTACAACTATTTCCCTGGCACAACAGTTTCTGTTGAGCACAGAGAAAGCGTTTATGTAGGTTACAAATACTACGATACAGCAAACAAAGATGTTGCATTCCCATTTGGTTTTGGTCTTTCATACACAACATTTGAATACAGTGACATAAAGGTATCAGCAGATAATATTAAAGATACTGACACAGTTACAGTTTCATTCAAAGTTAAGAACACAGGCGATGTTGACGGTGCAGAAGTTGCTCAGCTTTATGTAAGCGACGTTGAAAGCACAATTTACCGTCCTGTTAAAGAACTTAAAGGCTTTAAGAAAGTATTCTTAAAAGCAGGCGAAGAAAAAGAGGTTGAAATTACACTTGATAAACGTGCATTTGCTTACTACAATGTAAACCTTGGCGACTGGCATGTTGAAAGTGGCGAATTCAAGATTTTAGTTGGTGCATCAAGCCGTGATATTAAACTTGAAGCTTCAATCAACGTTGAATCAACAGTAGACGCAGAAATTCCTGACTATAAAGAAAGCGCTCCTTGCTACTACGGTGCAGACATTATGAATGTTAGTGCTGACGCATTCAAAGCAGTTTATGGTAAAGAATTACCACCATCAGAAAGAGATAAAAATGCTCCATTCACAGTTCTTAACACTATTGAGGACTCACAGGATAGCAAATGGGGTGGCAGAATTTACCGTCTTCTCATTAAACTTCTTGGTGCAGATACAATGGCGGGTGCAGTTGCTACTCAGCTTCCAATCAAGAACTTTATTTCAATGAGTTTCGGTCTTTTCAGTCCTGAAATGGCAGAAGGACTTATCATGATTATCCACGAAGATAAACTAGGTAAAGGTCTTAAGATTATCTTAAAGGGTATTCCACATATTCTTAAAAACCTTGATAGATTAAAGAAAATCTAACGTTTTTTCATACTAAAAAGAGTGAGTTTCGGCTCACTCTTTTTGTTTTTATATATTGGGCTTTCATTGACAAAATGTGGGTAATATGATAAAATTTTTAGTTGATAATAATACTGTTGTTTTTAATTTTTTCAACGATAGATTAAGGTGATTTAATGAAATTCTGTATTTTAACAGCAGATGAATACCGTGAGTTTTGGAAGAATCATCCACAAGCATCTTTTATGCAGAGTGTGGAATTATCTGAACTAAAAAAAGAATATGGAAGTAAAGTGCATTTTGTTGGCATTAAAGAGAATGACAAAATTATTGCTGGTTCAATGATTTTACAGGATAAGACCATTTTAGGTCAGAGTCAGTTCTATGCACCTCGTGGCCTTATTGTTGACTACCACAACAAAGAATTACTTGCATTCTTTACAGAAGAACTAAAAAAATACATTAAAAGTCAAGGTGGCTTTATGCTCACTATCGACCCTAATGTGCTTTACAGAGTTCGCACATCTGATGGTGAAATTATGGAAAATGACAATCCTAATGATGAGGCAGTAAACAACCTTATTGATTTAGGTTACAAGCATTACGGATTTAACATTTATCTTGACGCTTTACAGGTAAGATGGTGTTGTCACTTAAAACTTGACGAAGATTACGAAACTAAGAAAGCCAAGTTTTCAAAACAGACACGCAAAAATATTAACTCCTGCATAAAAAAAGGTCTTATGGTTAAAGAAGGTACTATTGAAGACCTTCAGGTTATGGCAGAAATTTTTGAAACCACTTCAAAGCGTCGTAATTTCTTCTATAGAAGTTTAAGTTATTATCAGAAAATGTATAAGCACATGAAAGACCTTATGACTATTTTTGTGGCTTACCTTGACCCTGATATTTATTATGAGCATACATTAAGTTTACTTGATAATGCTAAAAAGAATTACGAAAGTGTTTTAGCAAAAATAGAAAAGCTTACTGCAGGTGACCGTCTTCTTAATCAGAAAGCAGAAGCCGAAAGACAAGTCCAGAAATACGAAAAAGAACTTGAAAAGGCAGAACAGTTTAAGAAAGATAACCCAACTGGCAAAGCAATCGGTTGCCTTCTTTCACTTCGTAGCGGTAATGAATACCTTACACTTTCAAGTGGTGTATTAATGGAATATCGCCAATTTACTCCTAAATATTTAATGTATGAACACCACATTAAAGAGGCGTACAAAGAGGGCTTTGAATACTGTAATTTCTATGGTATTGCAGGTGACTTTAACCCAGAAAACGAATACTATGGAATTTACGAATTCAAAAAGGGCTTTAAGCCAAATGTTACTGAATATATTGGTCAGTTTGAGCTCAAAACAGGTCCATTCTATGACGTTTATAAGTTGTTAAAGAAAATTAAAGGAACCATTTCAAAATGAAAATTGTTGAATTAGAAAAACAAGAATTTATCGATTTTTGCAATAGTAATCCACAAGCACTTTTCTTTCAATCACCTTACTGGATTGAAATTAAAGAGCAAAACGGCTGGTCGGGCAAAATTTTAGGCGTTAAAGAAAATGGCAAAATTATAATTGCCACCGTTTTACTTTATAAAAGTCTTAAAGGCATCATTAAATTTGCCTATGCCCCACGCGGATTTTTAATGGATTACTCTGACCTTGATTTACTTGAAGAATTTACAAAAGAAATCAAGGAATATCTAAAAAAAGAAAATGTTGCATTCTTAAAGATAAATCCTTATGTTGATTATCAACTTCGTGACATTCACGGTAACATAATCCCTGACACAAAAAATGATGCTTTAATGGAAAAGTTAAAATCTTTGGGCTACAAGCATTACGGATTTTATGTTGATATGGACGAAAAAAAAGATTTAGAGCCTCGTTGGATTTCTGTGCTTGACATTAAAGGTAAAACTATTGACGAACTTTTTAAGACGTTCCGCAGTGGTACAAAATGGGGTATAAATAACAGCAAGAAAAACTTTATTACTCTTATAGAGGCTGATGAAAGCAATCTTGTTGAGTTCAAAAATCTTATGAAGCACACCGCAGAAAGACGCGAATTTGTTGACCGTCCCCTCTCCTATTATCAGGAAATGTTCAAAGTATTAAATCGTGAAAATGCAGTTAAAGTGCTTTTAGCAGAGGTTAATCTTAAAGAGTTGCTTGATTTCACAAAGGCAAGATTTGAAAAGAATGAAAAGCGTCTTACTGTAATTGAAGGCAATCCCAAAAACATCAATGAATACAATGAAATCCAGTCACAACAAGAAAGTATTGCTAAAAAGATTGAAAATCTGACAGCCGACGTAAATGAATATGGCGACAAAAAAATTATTGCTGGTGGCTGGTATATGCTTTATGGCAGAGAAATTGTGTATCTTTTTGGCGCAAGTTACAAGCCATTTATGAAATACAACTCTCAATACTTATTGCAATATGAAATGATTAAATTTGCTACAGAAAATGGTTATGACAAGTTTAATTTCTATGGTATTGACGGCAATTTCAACGAGGACTCAAAAAACTACGGCTTATTTGATTTCAAGCGTGGTTTTAACGCTGATGTGCACGAGTTAATCGGTGAATTTGACTTGATTATCAACAAAACACAATTTGCTCTTTATGAGCTTATTTTCAAGGGCTATAAAATACTCAAAACTATTCAAAAAAAGATTTAAGGTTGAAAATTATGTATAAGTTCAAAGCAGATATTCCGGTTTTGGAATTTACTGAATTTATTGAAAACTCCTCTTTTGCACCAATTCAGCAGACAGAGGAATGGACAAAACTTAAAGCAAACTGGAAAAACAGTTTTTGCGGTATTTATAACGACAATACCCTTTGCGGTGTTGCCCTTATACTTATACGCACACTTATGCCTGGCTTTAACTACGCTTACTGCCCTCGTGGTCCTGTTATGGATTTAACTGACAGTGAAGCGGTTAAAGCATTCGTAGATGGTGCAAGACAGTTTTGCAAGAGCAGAAACATCTATCTTCTTAAAACTGACCCTGCTATTGTGGTTAATAAGATTTTGCCTGACATTCCAACTGACAATTTCTTTGACCCCTTTGATTTAGACCGTGGTAAAATTGAGTTTAATACTCTTGTAAATAACGGATTTGAACATAAAGGTTTTGTTATGAACATAGGCGATGCTATTCAGCCACGCTTTAATGCACTTATTCCGTTAAAAGATGCAAATGGCAAACCGCTTACTGCACCTGAATTCAAGAAAAACTATAAGCAAAAAATCCGTAAATATTTAGGCAATTTCCAACCTGCACGTGGTCTTTACTATGAGGGTGCTGAACATACACCTGAAAATATTGCTCTTTTCAAGAAGATTTTAAGCAATACCGAAGCAAGACAACAGATTTCTTTAAGAAATGAAGAATATTTCAGTATTCTTGCAGAGGCGTTCCAAGATAAGGCCTTTTTTGCCTTTGAAAGATGCAATGTAAACACATATATTGAAAATCTTGAGAAAAGATTCGAAAAAGAGCCTGATATGAGAGACAAAATCACCGAGCAGATTACAGATGCAAAGAAAGTTCTGAGTGAACGTGGTGAGATTGTTCCACTTGCAGCGTTGCTTACAGTTTACCCACCTAACAAAACAGGTGTCAGAATTGCAGAGTACTTATATGCAGGGTCTGACTTGAATGTGTTCTCATCATTCTGTGCTACCCTTTGCGGACTTTGTGAACAATGTATTCTTACCACCGAAAACGGTTGCGATTTCCTTGATTTAGGTGGTATTGCAGGTACTCTTGATGATGGTCTTTATGAGTTCAAGAGTCAGTTTAACCCGATTATAATTGAGTATGCAGGTGAATTCGACCTTAAAATTGATAACTTAAAATATAACCTTATGGAAAAAGGCCTACCTATTCTTAAAAAAGGTTATATGAAATTAAGAAAACTTGTTAAGAGATAAAAATAAGTCCCACTTGATTGAGTGGGACTTTCATTGTATTTTATGCGTTTTCTTCTTTATCTTTATTAACAAAGTTTTTGAATAAGAAATACACGCCAACAAACAATGCAACAAGAATAACACCTATTATTATTCCTGTTGTGGCATTAGGTGAATATGTGTCGGCTAATGGTTTTAAGAAAACATAACCAACCAAGTCTTCAGCACCAGCATTCCACTCATCAAACTTGCCTTGTGCAACCTTAATTACAATACCGTAAAGAATACCGATTAAACCACCGTAAAGCAGATTATTAAATATGGTTGTAATATTGATAACAACAAGCACTACAAGTAAAATAACAGCAAGAGTAATAAGTTTACTGACTGTCTTTTCTGATATAAGAATAATAAAGTTATCAGTTGACATACCTGCTGTATTTTCAATAGTCTGTAACACCATTAAACGAGCGTAAATGCTGATAGCCTCTTCAGGTGTTTCGGCATTTTCAACATTAAGGTCTTCATTTTGCTCAAGGGTTATATTATTTTCAATTCTATACTCTGCGTCCTCAACTTTTGTATTAAGAAAATAATCAACAAGTTTATATACCTCGGCTTTTATTACCGTATTTACAAGTTCAGGAGTCACAACAGCGTCAACAGCGTAATTGCCGAATGGGTAGAAAGATGGCATTTTATCTTGAATATACTCTGACGCTTTTTCACGGGCGAAATCCAACACAGTAACTTTTTCATTGCCCACCATGAACTTGACTGTACTTAAATCTGTTGTTTCAATCTGTTCTGTAAACTGTTCTGATTGAAGGTAATCCCTTGCAACGCTGATAAGCGTTGCACCAAGCAGAGAGACAGTGGACGCAACTGCAAGTATAATTGAAATAACTGTTTTAAGAATATTAAGAATGAGTTTTACTGTTTTTTTATCCATAAAACCACCTACAAAAACACCCCGTACCAAAAAGTACGGGGTAAATTTTTCAAAGTACGAAAACTATTCAGCCTTTTCTTCCTTTTTCTTGTGGAAAAGAATTTTATCAACTGGGAAGTAAAGGAAGAACTGAACTGCTGAACAAATCATTGTTGCTATGTTCTTAGCAAGGTCTTCATTGCACCATTCAAAACCAATAAACACTTCTTTAAGTGTTGGGTTAAGCCATGCTGAGAAGCAGATAAGTGCGATTGTGAAAACAATGTAAATAGGAAGTGCAACTGCAACATTTGCGCCTGAATTAAATGTTTTTTCTTTATTGATAAAGAAAGCAACAATCTGTGCAATAACATTTGCAACGTTACTAACAATAAAGTAACCAAGACCACCAATTGCAACTGGATAAACAAACACCCACCAGCTGAAATCCTGTGTATAAAGGTCTTTGATTGCAGGAATAAGCTGAAGTGTGTTAAGAAGTACAAACTGAACAATCATTGCACCTAAGCTTACAAAAATAAACTTAATAAACTGCCAAAATGTAACAAGTGCTGAGCCCTT
>CALBKQ010000193.1 GCA_937895645.1 uncultured Clostridia bacterium | reverse complement strand
GCACTAACTGACAACCTTTTTCGTCATAAATTTTGTAACCATTATACTCTTTAGGATTATGACTTGCAGTAAGCACAATACCACCATTACAACCTAAATACTTTGCAGTAAATGAAAGCACAGGAGTTGGCATAAGAGCATTGTAAATATAAACTTTAATTCCGTTAGCGGCTAACACACCTGCTGCCACCCTAGAAAAATACTGTGAGTTATTTCGTGAATCATAAGCGATTGCAACGCTGATTTCACCTTTATAACGACTTTTAAGGTAATCTGCGTAGCCTTTTGTTGCTTTTGCTATGGTATATTTATTCATACGGTTAGGACCTGCACCCATAATTCCGCGAAGTCCGCCTGTACCGAACTCTAAATCTTTATAAAATCTGTCTTCAATTTCTTTTTCATCAGAAATTGCAACAAGTTCATTTTTAGTATCTTCATCAAATGAACACCAAAGGTCAAATTTTTCTTTAATCGTCATTATTATTACCTCTTTTCAGGTGTATTCTTATACGATATATAATACAACAAATCCCTTTTACTGTCAATTTGCCATTGGGGATTTTGCAATAAAAAATCACAAGGATTTATATATATTTACTATTTATTTTTTATTTGTAAATTGTTATAATGAACACAATATTAATTATCTTTTGTTTGAGGAGTAGAAATATGAAAAAGGATTCAGCTATCGCGCGTTTTTTTGTCCTTATCTTTTTAGGCGTTTTCGCAATCGCCATTATTATTGCATTCCCTTTATTCCTTACAAATGAACTTGATAAGCAAAACCAGGAGTTCTTAAAAGAATTTTCTGCAAAAAATGGTGAATCAGTAGGGTTCAAATTTCAGGAACAAGCTGCATATCTTTACTATTTTGCCAAAAATGTTGATACAACAAAACTTGATAATCCAAAAGCCGCAATAAACAGTATTGGTGATATTCCTGAAGATAGTCATTACAAGCGTTATGGTATTGCAACGCTTGACGGTAAGGCATATACATCTGACGGTAAATCAATAAATCTTGCCCACGACGAGCATATTAAAGAATGTGTAGAAGAAGACGGATTTATAGTTTGCAGAATGCAGACTAATGAAAGTATTGATGGTGATGAAGTTTTTGTTATGCACATTCCATTAAAACACGAGGGCGAAACAAAAGCTGTATTTTTCCTTGTTTTCACAATAGACCAAATTATGGCAAACTTTGAGTCAAGTGCCTTCAACAAAAGTGAGTTTTTCTTTGTTGTTGACTATGATGGCAATAATATTATGAGTACTCACCAAAACGAAAAATTCAGAAATATTGACAATGTTTTCTATTCACTTAATTTCGACGAAAAATATCAGGGCAGCAGAATTCCGGCTATTCAGGAAGATATGAAAAACGGTGAAACAGGCGTTCTTTTCTCTTCACAGAATACAGATTTTTATCTTTACTATGCACCACTTAATTTCAATGATTGGTATCTTTTCAGCGTTATTCCAACAAGTGCTGTTATCGAAAACAGAAATACTGCCCTTTCTTATGTTGGTATAATGACATTCTTCCTTGTAACCGTATTTATTCTGTTTACCATTTACGCAGTATCATCAGAACGTCGCAAAAAAGAAGAACTAGATAAAGTTCTTTATACTGATAGCCTTACAGGTGGCGCGTCTTATGCAAAGTTCTGTCTTGATGTTAAGAAACAATTAAACAAAAATCAAAAAGCTGCCTATGTAGTTATGGACCTTGACAACTTCAAACTTGTAAATGACTATTACGGTTATGAAATGGGTAACAAAACCATTAAGCACATAGATACTTTATGGCGAAAAATGCTTAAAGATAACGAGTTTGTGGGTAGAATTGCAGCAGACAGATTTGCAGTTTATCTTCGTTATTCAAGTGAAGAAGAACTTACAAAACGACTCCAGAAATTCTGTGCTGATTGTCGCACATTTAACGACAAAAATATGTCAAACTATATTCTTGTACCAAGTATCGGCGTTTATTATGTAACAGAGAAAAATACTGATATTCAGAAGATGCAGAACTGTGCAGTTATGGCAAAATCACTTGTAAAAGGTGACAATGAGTCAACGATTGCAG
This sequence comes from uncultured Clostridia bacterium, assembly GCA_937895645.1. Classification (GTDB taxonomy): domain Bacteria; phylum Bacillota; class Clostridia; order Oscillospirales; family Acutalibacteraceae; genus Fimenecus. The sequence continues at coordinate 11,500 of CALBKQ010000193.1, read as the reverse complement.
TTTATACAGGTAAAATTAAACGTGATTTAACACGCAAGAAACTTTTCTCTGACGAACTTGCACACGCAATCAGAAATAATGAGCTTTCAGTAGTACTTCAACCACAGTACAATACCAAAACAGGTAAAATCTGTGCTGCCGAAATGCTTGTAAGATGGAAGCGTGAAGATGGCACTTACATACCACCATCAGAGTTTATTCCTATTGCAGAAGAAAGAGGCTTTATTAAAGATATTGACCGCTTTGTATTCCGTAGAGCCTGTGTTGCTCAACAGGATTTAATTCAAAGAGGCTTTGAGCCTATTGATATTTCTGTAAATCTTTCTCAGCAAACACTTCACGACCCTAAACTTATTGATACATATCTTAATATTATTAAAGAAACTGGTGCTGATATTTCTCATATCCATCTTGAAATTACGGAAACTGCACTCCACAACAACAATATAAGTTTCTTGCGACTTTTAAGAAGACTCCATAAGGCTGGGTTTAAGATTTTGCTTGATGACTTCGGAACTGGTTATTCTTCCCTTATGCTTCTTAAATCAATGCCTATTGACGCGCTGAAACTTGATAAATCATTTATTGATGACTACGAGCACGCAAAAGGGCGCAACATTATTGAATGTATTATTGATATGACAAAGAAACTTGATGTTACAATTATTGCCGAGGGTATTGAAACTGCCGAGCAATATGAATATATCAAGTCACAGAACTGTGATGTAGTGCAAGGTTATCATTTCAGTTACCCACTGGAATATCACAAGTTCTGCGACACTATTGAGAGAAATCAATAATCACTTAAATATTCGTGACCTATTCGTCTTATGTTTAACTGAACATCGACTTCGTATAAACTTTTCTGGAGTACGGAGTCGATATTTTTTTCATTTTTACGGTAAAAATCTTTTTCACAGATATATAACAATCGTCCAAGACCGCACGCGTCGCTATTGTGTTTATGATATAAAGAATCTATTGTGGATTTTATGCTTTTTTCAATATATTCTTCGCCCTTTTGCTTAATTTCTTCAATTTCTTTTACCGTCATAGCACTTGAAACACCACCACTGATTTCAGCAATATCTGCGTCCATATACACCTTTAACTTAAAAGTGGGAATATCTTTTTCAAGAACTACTTTTCTTTTTGTTTTTGATTTCACAATATTGAGAGAAACCTTTGTGCCTTTATCCCCGTCAAAAGCAATGGCAGTGTTATAAACTTCATCTGACAACACATTAAGATATATAGTATCCTTTTTTGAAATCACTTCACGGTACTCTGTATTGTCAAAAAGTGCTGTACCTATAATTTCGGCAGACTTTTCGTCACCGATTTCCTGCAACGAGAAAAGTGGCAGTGCAAAATCTTTTGAACCTGAGTTATATCGGTTTATAAGTTCATACAGCTGTGTCGCAAAAATTTTTGCATCATATTCATAAGCCTCAATACTGTTTTCAAGATTCTGGGCACTTATTAACTCTTTACCGTTTTTTGCTTCAAGAATTTCTGACGCAGTTTTTTCGGCAGCAGCAATATAAACTGTGCTGCCTACCTCAACGTCACGTACAAAAAAGTCAATTACATCGTCCATTTTTTCTTTTGTAATACTTTTACCTATTAAAATTATTCTGTTTTGTGAATATAAAGGTATTTTACCCTCTTTTTCAGTTACAGATTTTATTGCGGTATATACTGTATCACCTGTCAGTTTGTATGCTTTAAGTGGTGGTTGCGACGCACCATCAGCAGATGATGCCTCTGAAGAATTTGTATCGATTGCCTGTAAGGTGACAGTATATGTGCCATCTTTTTCTAAATCAATACCAATCCCCTGAATTACTAGTCGGTTACGGATGTCTTTTTTATAAACTTCATTTTCACTGAATGTGAAAAGTGCAAGAATTATGGAAAGTATTACTATTAATCCTCTACGCATTCCTTGGCTCTCCCCTTTCTTGCATAAAACAACATTACGGTTGGAATGATTAACCCTGTAATTCCCGTTACAATAATTTTAATAACCGAGTTATCAATAATTGAAAATCTTTCAATTTCACCTGCAATAAACAAGTTGGAAACAATTAAAGTTATACCGATGATTATAAAAAAACTAACTTTTTTGACTTTTGGAAATGCTTTGCCAAGAATATCAGTCTGCAAGAAAATAAGCAAAGACGCCTTGATAAATGCACACATAATCCAAACACTTGTAAAGATTGCGTCAAGACGGTCAAACATAGCAAACTCTGCTAGAGAAGCTAGTGTATGAAACGGAAACAACTGAGTACCGGCAAAATTACCCATAACTGCACCAGCAAAGAAAAACAGTATTGCCATTAATAAGGTCTGTGAAAAAATCCAGATGAAGAAACCTTTTCTCACTTTGCCGCTGACTTTTGGTAAAGCTACTGCAATTATTGCATATTCTATTGTCTGCCCTATAGAATCAAATGCAGTTTTTATGACCGGTGTTACCCCATTATAAAATATGGGTGAAAGGTTTAATAAATCTACTTTATCTGTCAATGCACACAAAATGAAAATAATGGCAGGGACTACAAGCACTGCAGAAAGCACTGAACTTCTGCCTAATGCTTCAAATCCGAGATAAGCACCATAACAACAAAAAATAATCACAAATATAATCATAAAATTTACATTTGTTTCTGGGAATACAACTGTACCTGTAAAAACATCAAGTCTTGCTATTGTAACAATGGTAAAATAAAAAAACGCTATTACATAAAAAACTGACAGTACTTTTGAAAATCCCTGTGAGCGTTCACTTGCTATATCAATAAGATTTTTATTCTCGTGTTTCTTATAAAGCAGATATACGGGAATCATTATAATAATACCGAATATTATTCTAAATATGGGTTGCACGAGCATATCTGAAATACGCACATCTTTTGTATATGACGAAATATACGTAACAGTAGTAAGCGTGCGACTTAAAAACAACATTACATAAAACTGAAAAGCACTGATTTTCCCTTTAGTTATCATTCTATTTCTCCATTTTATTTATGAGCATTTGTCGTTTGCCCATTTTTCTCCAATCAGAACGAAGTATAAAATCACGCCAAGCACCCAGTTTTGTTGGTGACATTGGTGAAGTAAACGGTATGCCATAAGGATTTATTGCAGATGCATTTATAAGCACTACTGCAAAACTTAACATTATTCCGTAAAGACCTGAAAGTCCTCCGATTATTATAAAAGCAAAGCGAAGTACTGCAACCGGCTCATAAAGTGTTGAAACGACAAAAGAACTTACTGCAGTAAGTCCAACTACAATTATCATAGGTGCTGACACAATCCCTGCTGTGACTGCCGACTCGCCAATTACCAACGCGCCTACAATAGAGATAGCGTGACCCACGGTTTTAGGCATACGAAGTCCTGCTTCACGGACAATCTCATATACAAGATGTATAAAAATCGCCTCAAGCATTATTGGAAATGGTGTTCGGCTTTCTTGCCCTGTTATTCCAAAAATCATACTTTCAGGAATAATCTCCTGATGAAAAGTGCATACAGCAACATAAAGTCCCGGCAAAAATACGCTGACTAAAAATGACGCTATTTTTAATAGCCGTATAAATGTTGCATAATATGGTCTTTTTAGGTAATCATCAAGGGAATGAAAATGCTCAATAAAAAGGTATGGCACAATTATTGCATTTGGCGTACCGTCAACGATTATGCAAATTTTGCCCTCCGCCATTTTTGCGGTTACTACATCGGGGCGTTCGGTAAACCCTACTCCACTGAAAATTGAGGGATGAGACGCATCAAGGAAAGATTGTAAATACCCTACACCCAGTACCGTATCAATTTCTATATTTTTAAGGTTATCAAGAACTCTGTCAAGGATTTTCTGTTCTACTCTGTCAGACATATAACAGACACATGCCCGAGTTTTTGAAGTTGCGCCTACCTCAATAGTTTCAATCTTAAAAACCGGACTTCTCACTCTTCGGCGAAGCATAGTAATATTATCTTTGAAACTCTCAACAAAACCTTCTCGCGAGCCACGCTCCTGCATTTCAGTATTAGGCTCAAGTGGTGTTCTTTTAGGAAACTTCTGCACACCAAAAAGCACCACAAACTGTGAACCCTCTGCAAACATAACAAGATTGCCTGATATAAGTTCGGCTATTGCTTTATCTAAATCATTTGTAATTGACTTATCAATACTTGCAGATACTCTGTCAGCCGCATCATAAATAACTTTTTCATTTTCTATATTCGTAAAATCTGCATTTATTATAGGGTTCATAATCTGTTCAGTTATAAGAAGACTGTCACACATTCCGTCAACCATAACGAATACAAAGTTTTTATCCCCTACTGTGCAATTTCTGTATTTTATATCAAAACTACCACCAAGTTGAGATTTGAAATACCTTACATTAAAATCCAAATCTATACTGACTTCATTTTTTTGATTAGTACTGCTATTAGCTACCGTTATCTCTTCAACTTTTTGCTGAAACCAATTATTTTTCATAATTATCACCTTTTTTATATTTACCTAAAAAAGCAGTAATATTCTGTAAGAAATAGCAGAAGATACAAGTGGTGATTTTATGTTTATAACTCTTATAAGAACTTCTGTACTTTACATTTTTGTAATTGCTATTATGCGAATGATGGGAAAAAGGCAAATTGGCGAGTTGCAACCTACTGAACTTGTAGTTACTCTTTTACTTTCTGAAATTATCGCAATACCAATGCAAGATAATGATATATCCCTTGTCAGTGCAATAGTGCCTGTTTTGGTGCTTGTGGGTTTTGAGATTTTAATATCAGTAATAGGACTTAAAAGTGTAAAAATCCGAAGTCTTATGCAGGGGAATTCTATAATTATTATCCGTGACGGAAAACTTGATTTGAAAAGAATAAAAGAACTTCGGTTTACCATTGATGATATACTGGAAGCCCTTAGGCAAAAAGATATTTTTGATATAAGTAAGGTGCAATATGCAGTAGTTGAAACAAATGGAACAATAAGCGTTATGCTTAAACCTGAATTCGAGCCTGTTACCCGTGGTGATTTGAGTTTAGAGGTTGAAGATTCAGGTATGCCTTGTGCAGTAATTGTTGACGGCAGGATTATCAAAACAGACTTTGACAGTTGTAATATGACAATGGAAAAACTTAAAAAGATAATCAAAAAAGACAAAATAAATGTTGAAAACACTCTTTTGATGACTATCGATAAAAAAGGTAACAAGACGATTATCGGAAAGGATTCACAATGAAAAGAATATTTTTTGCCATAGGAGCGTTATTATCGGCAATTCTTATATGCACTGCAGGGTATCTTATTCTTATTGACACTTGTGATAAATTAGAAAGCACCCTAAATGAAGTTGTATTTTTTGCAGAAACCAACGACACTGAAAATGCTCTTAAAAAAGCACAGGAAGCCTCGGACCAGTGGGAAGATATTCACGGAAGAATAGAGGCTGTTGTAAACCACGCAGAAACTGACGAACTTGAAGAATTAATAAAAAGCCTTCCCGTATATGCCCGTTTAGGCAACACGGAAAGGCTTTGTGAAAAATCAGAAATTGCAATTAACCGTCTTCATCACGTAATTAAAAATGAAAAAGTGTTAATCAGTAATATTCTTTAATTTTTATATAAGTTTTTCAACATCATTTAACTTAATGCGTTTTGATACAATAAAGGTTTTGCGTTTCTGTTTACCTTTATCAGTATCATATTTGCCAGTTTCTTTTTCTTCTGTTGAGAAAATACCATAAGATGATGTTACTATTGTACCATCAGAAAGCACCACATTACCACAGTAACCCGTATCGGCATTAGCCACAATGGATGGTTCATTCTGGTGGTCAAGATATGTATGGGCAATCTTTATTCTGTACTGACCTTCAGTACCGTTTTTCAGGTCATCATAAGTGCCAACCCAGGCAACCCAACCTTCAGAATACCATTTCAACTCCCCACCAAGTTTACGCATCTTTTTAACTCGTTTACGGTCACGCTCAATTGAACGGAAAGTGATAAAAAGTCTGCCGTCGTCAGTATATTCTGCCTTATGGCGCTCACCATTAAGGGCAAAAGGAGCCTCAATCGGTCTTGACCAAGTTTTACCCTCATCATCAGAAAAGATTAAAAGAGATGTGCAAGTCTTTTTATTGCAACGGGTAATAAGACAAAGTTCATCACCTGTGCCATAATCTGAACGGATACATTCAACTTCACAAATACCCGCATAAAGTTCAATGTCGCGATACTGTGAAAGATATTTTTCAGGCTTTGACCAGCTATAATCGCCATTTTCCTTGAATGTTAAAATAGTTTTGTAATTCACAAAATTATGGTCATGGAAAATGCCCATCCATTTATCAACAAACTCACCATTTTCTTTAAGTTGTGTAAGCGAAGCCATAGCGACAATAGGGATTAAAGGCATTTCGCTGTCATTATCCCAGAAACGCTTAAACTCCGTCCATGTTTTACCCTCATCAAGTGAAACTGAACTGTTAAAGCCACCAGGCGTTGACATTCCCGGCCATTTTGAATTAGCCGATATTAAAATCAGTTTTTCTTCACCATTTGTGAACTGCAAACGGTAAACCGTTGGTGTTTCAAGAGATTTCTCCCAAGAAATCGGCTGATTTTCGATAGTTTTATTATAAGTTCTTCCATCATCACTGATTTTTGAAAGCACAGCACCTTTACCGTGTCCCTTGGGATAAAATGTAAGAATATCACCATTGTTAATAAGCACTGAATCAGGGTGACCTAAATACCCTGCGTTATCATCAATTACTGTGTATTTATAAAGGTATTTTAATTCGTCAGGTGTATTCAGCGGTTCAACACTTAAATCCACCATTGGAATAGTATAATACCCTGTCTTTTTCGGAAAAGGTCTTTTCTTAAACAACATAATTATTTATTCCAATTTTTAAGTCTTTCACTTGCAAGGTAAGCAGCGCCAAGCATACCTGCTTTGTTGCGAAGTTGTGCTTTTTCAATTCTTACATGCTTGTAGTTAGTCTCAAGCTGTGCGTCAACTTTTTCGCGAATATCTTTAATAAGCATATCTTCTGACATAATGCCACCACCAAGTACAATAAGACTTGGATTGAAGATATAGCAAAGATTACGAAGTCCTAATGCGATTTCGTCTTCCCATTTATCAATTTCTTCAATAATAATTGGGTTTTTAAGATTTTCAGGTTCAAAAATTTCTCTGCCATTCATAGGTTTGCCCATACGCTCTGAAACTGATGTTGTGAACACACGACAAGCAGCATAAGCCTCATAACAACCTATTCTGCCACAAGTACAAGGTCTGCCATCTTTATGAGTTGCCATATGGCCAAACTCTCCACCCGCATATTTTGAACCACGGTAAACATCACCATTGATATAAATACAACCACCTACACCTGTACCGTAAGTAAGGCAAAGGAAGTCACGCTCCCCTCTTGCTGCGCCAAAGTGTGCTTCACCGATTGCAGCACAGTTAACATCATTATCAACTGCAACTGGCACATTGAACTCTTTTTCAAATGTACCACGAAGGTCTGAATGGTTATAATTAGGAATATTGCCAACACCGTCATGAATAACACCGTTTGCAAAATCTACCTGACCTGCTGTTGAAATACCGATGGCATCATACTGACCTTCATATTCTTTAAGTTTTGCTTCCATAGCTCGCATAACCATATTGTCAGTATCTTTATATGTGTTTGTTGGAAATTCTTCTGAGAAAAGAACTTCAAAATTTTCATCAACCATACCAAACTTAATAGCAGTACCGCCAACATCAAAAACTATGATTTTCATATTTTCAATCTCCTTACCATTTGATTGTATTTTCAAATAATACACAATTAAGTTAATTATATAGTATTTTTCTCTTTTTTACAATAAAAATCATAAAAAAGTTGTAACCATATAAAAAAATCCGTTAAGCGTCAAAAATTATACTGTTTTTTTGTATAAATTGTTAATTTTTAATTTTGGACTTGTATATTTTATTAAAATAGTATAAAATAGATGCGTTAATGTGAAAAAGTATATTTTCTTTTTCATTTTATTGTCAAAAATGTTTGTAAAGGTGGTTTTTCCCAATGGAAAACAACAAGACTCAGGCGGAAATTTACCGCGAAGAGCGTAAAGAAAGACTTGCTAAAGCTGCTGCAAAGCAGGCTAAAAAGTCTCCAAAACTCTCAAAATCTAAAAAAATTGCAGGAAAGGTAATTGCTATTGTTCTTGCAGTTGTTGTAGCACTTGGTGCTGTTGGTGGTGTACTCAGTTTCTTTGGTGTTCCACAAAAAGTACTTAAAGTGTCAATTGGTGATTCTGACTACAGTTTCTCTGTTGCTGAATTCAACTATTATTACTACAATACATGGTACAATTATCAGAGCACTGCATATCAGTATGAATCATACTATGGTGAAGGTATGGGCGTAAATCTTACTGGTTACGACTATACAAAAGCACCAACTGAACAGGAATATACAGATGATATGGCTGCTATGACAGGCGTTACTCTTGAAGACCTTGGTAATCCTGAAAATCCAACATGGGCTGATGCATTTACTTATGCTGCAGTCAGCAATATTCTTCAGGTTAAGTTCGGTGCACAAAAAGCAAAAGAGGCTGGTATTGTACTTACCGAAGAACAGGAAAAAGAAATTGACGATTATATTAAAGATGCTCGAGACACTGCAAAGAGCAATGACTATTCTCTTGACAGATGGCTTCATTCACAAATCGGTAAAGGCCTTTCAGAAGACCTTGTTTATGAATTGCAGACAGATGCATATCTTGCAACTGCTTACTTTGAAAAGCTTGAAAAAGATACAACAAACGCAATTACAGATGATGAAATCAAAGCTGAATACAGCAAAAACCCTGATTTATATAACATTTTAAGTGCAAGAATTTATACTTTGTCAGCTGTTGAAGCAGACGTTAAGAAAGATGCTACAGCAGAAGAAAAGAAAGCTGCTGAGGATAAGGCAGCCAAAGAAACAAAAGACAAAGCAGATAGATTTATTAACGCTGTAGCTGATGAAGCTTCTTTCATTAAAGAAGCACAAAAAGCTATTCTTGCAGAAGATAAAAAGAGCACAGTCAAAGCAGAAGACAGCACAAAAGCTGAAAACATCGGCTATGCAGACCTTGAAGCAGTCAGTGAAGACCTTGCAAAATGGGTTTTTGATGATGCTCGTAAAGTTGGCGACAAAACTGCAATTGCTAACGGTGATGGTTCATATACACTTATTTACCTTACTGTTCTTCCTCACAAAGATACAAGGGCAAGTTCAAGTGATGTAAGACACATTCTCGTTAAGTTTGACGAGAAGAAAGACGCTGACGGTAAAGCAGTTGCTCTTACTTCAGCAGAAAAAGCAAAATATAAGGATGAGGCTCAGAAAATCCTTGACGAATTCAACAAGAATGCAACAGTTGAAAACTTTGCAGAACTTACAAAGAAATATACTGATGATGTTGATTCAGAAGGCAAACCTAACAACGATGGTCTTTATGAAAATGTTGCTGACGACGGACAGTATGTTGAAGCATTTACAAAATGGGCAGTTGACAGTTCTCGTAAACCAGGTGACACAGGAATTGTTGAAACAGAGTATGGTTACCATGTAATGTATTATGTTGAAGCAAACGATGACGCTTGGTATGCATCAGTTAAAAACGCAATTTTTGCAGAAAAATATGCAGCAGTTACAGATGATGTTATTCTTGAAATTATGAAAGAAATGAAACTTGATGGTACAATTCTTAACTGGGCTGAAGATAATCAAAGCAAATTCATTGCAAGACTTGTTATGGGCAACTTTTAATCAGTAAAACAACTTATGCCACGCAGTAATTTCCTGCGTGGCATTTTTGTATAGTAAAACCACCTTGTTCATTGAACAGGGTGGTTGTGTTTTATATGTTATTTTATTTTTTGTTTTTTATAATTTTTCTTGCTGTTACAAGTCCTACTGTTGCTACGATACCTGCAACTGCGCCTTTAATAAGTGGCATTGCTGCATCAAAGCTATTCGGTGCATAAGTATATGCATTATAACGGATTTTCTTTTCAACCTTAAAATCTGGCAAATCACCTATTTCAAGAGTTGAGGTTTCAAAGTTCTTTACATCGTTTTCGTCGAAGTCGAAAATGCGTACTCCCCTTTTATCTGCAGGACCGTAAACATTAAATCCACAGCCTTGGGTATAACCCATTTTCATACCCTTATATTCGCCCATAAAGGAGTTATTATGGTCGTGACCGAAAAACATTGCAAAAACGTCACCTTTTTCATTAAGAGCGTCAAATTCACCATTATTAATTTCAGGTGTTGCAGGAGTTTCCCACACAAATGAATGGTCATTTATTATACAACAATCTGGGTTCAAATCGAAAAACTTGCCTGCGTGGTCACGGTAACCTGTTGCTACGCCTTTTTTCTTTGGAACTTCCATAAGTAAATTCCAGATTTCAGGCACAGGAATATGCTGAAACATAATTGTGGGAATGTAGTTACCATACTTTTCTTTAAGCTCATCACGAAGCTCTTTATACCATTCAATTTGACCTTCTGACACGGGACTGCAACGACCATTCAAACTCATTGAAAGACTATCAATCAAAAGCACATTGAGTTTTGGATTTCCGTCTTCACCCATAATAAGAAGATTATGGTTACAATAGCCATCAATGTTGTCATCGGCATTAAAAGCAAGGCAATTTTCATGTTGTTTATAAAGTTCTAACTGTTGCTGCTTATTGGCGGCACATTGGTCGTCGTGATTACCGAAAACAAATGTAAAAGGCACACCCATTTCATCAAGCGGTTTTAACAGATTGTCAATAGCAATTTTCGGATTTGCTTTTCTGTCACCTAAATTGAATGTTATGCCATAACCTTTTAACTGGTCGCCACTAAAAACAACCAAATCAGGTTTCGCCTTTTTAAGCGCACAACGGATGAAATTTACCGTATCAGGCGAAGTCCAACTTGTGTCTTGTGTGTCAGCAATCTGCATTATTCTGAATTTACCATTATTGAATTTAAGTTCCATAATATCACCTAGAACATTATAACAAAAACAACCACCTTATTCAAGGTGGTTGTTTCATTATAATTTAACTTATTTAAGGTTTGCCTTGAGTGTTTCAAGTTCTTCTTTGAGAGTTTCAGGAAGTTTGTCGCCGAATTTACCATAGAATTCTGCAATTCCTTCTGCTTCTGCTGCCCAAAGGTCTTTATCAACGTCAAGAATGCTTTCAAGTGATTCAACTGAAACTTCACCTTCAAGACCTTCAAGGTTGATGTCTTTTGCGTATGGCAAGTAACCGATTGCTGTTTCCTGAGCGTCAACTTCGCCTTCGCAACGTTTGATAATCCATTCGAGAACACGAAGGTTATCACCGAAACCGGGCCACATAAAGTTGCCTTCGTCGTCTTTTCTGAAC
>CALBKQ010000192.1 GCA_937895645.1 uncultured Clostridia bacterium | reverse complement strand
TACATCAAGAGGGCTCTTTTTTCTATTGTCCATTTTTTATGGACTTGTTCATTTTAGTCAGTAGGTTTCTTTTTTGCTTATTGTGAAACAACAAGGTTCCGGGGCACCCGTTCGCATTTTGATGCGTTGACGGGTCGGGTTCTTATAATCCTGATTTTTCAAAAATCTCTCTCATAATATCAGTGCTTTCCTGGTCGACGTTTGAGATTTTGGCTTGTCTTTGTTCAATGCTTCCTTTTTTCAAAAAGACAAATTCAATAAATCGCACAACCCAAAAAAATGGCAATAAAAATGGCATTTTTTCAAGAATAGGGTATTTCAACTTCATGTGTTTAAGATTGGGAAAAGCAGATTCCAAAAATCTTTGTGATTTTGATTTGTTTGTCCTTGCAACCTTTGAAACTTCATTTGCATTTTTTACGGGTGCACCAAAAACAATATAGTTTTCCATTATAATAAGGTCATCGTTGTATTCTGCATCTTCAAAAGCACATTTATATAATTGACGAATTTTAAGGGCAAACTTTTCAATGCCGATTATCTGAAATTGTTTATTTATGTAGTCAAAATCAAGTTCAGAATATGTTTTTTCCATTAAATATAAATCCATTAAAGGTCTGAAACAAGAACCTGCCTCAAGATAATGTTCAGCAAGATGAGCAAGTGTGTAAACATACAAGTCATTGATTGGCATCTTGTATTCGCAACCATTAACAAGCTCAACTCTGTCCCACACAGACTTAAAATAGTCGTGCATAAAATAATCTTCAACAAAAAGCATTTTATGGAGTTCAATAGTCAAAAATGGCTTTTTAACAAGAACGATATCTTTACCGTTATTCATTTCTTGTGTAAATCCACGGGCAAGAATTAACTCGCCACCCTTGTTCATGCTTTCTTCTTTTACAAGAATATCCATATCAACCATAAAACGCATTTCAGGAACAGGGTAAAGGGATTTAAGATGAGTACCCTTAAGAAACATAAACTCAATATTTTCTTTATTAAAAGCATTTCTTATGTATTCGATTTCTTCTTGTTGCGATGCCTCACGAGCAAGAATAGCCATATATGATTTTTGAAGTTTTGATTCAGTCTCTGCAGAAAGAGTAACTGAGTCGTTTTTTACTGCAAGATACAAAATACCCTGAACTGCGTTTTTTACAGATAACTTGTAAATCAACTCGCCACTTATATTTTCAGGGCAAGAGGGAATAGGTAAGCCCTTAATTGAAGCGCTTACCATATCTAAAAAGTATTTTTTTATGAGCAACTGTTTCTGCATTACTTTAACAATCCTTTAATCTTTCTCATAGGTACTAAAATTATATTGCGAAGTGGTAAAACCAGAGTCCACAGTTTAACATATAACCTGTATGAAAATTTATCTACACTAAAGCTTTTGCCTTTTCGTGTAATAGATTTTACAACTGCAATAATGTGATTTTCAGTAATTGCAAATTCTTTTTTTACCTGATTATCACCACAAAGAATAAAGCCATTTTCATTTTTGCCAACTATACGGTGAAGTACAAATTGACCATTATCACGACGATAAAAGATAATATCATATTTCTGTGGATTTTCACATTTTATAAGTTCAACAGAATCTCTGCCCCAATAAAGAAGGGGATTCATACTTGTTCCCGTAATTGGTAACTGAACAGTACCGCCATTTTCGATTTTTTCTTTTATTACTGGGTAAATCTCATCAAGTGAGATTTTCTTTTTATTTATATTTTTCATAAAAATACCTCACTTGAAGTCTTTAATCAATTATAATTTAATCTACATTAAATGTCAATCAATACTCTTTTTTCTTAATGAATTCCAAGCGTTAAATATTGCAGCTGCAATAATAATTGCATAACCTATAAAACTTAATATATCAGGCAAATCGCCGAATACAATAAGACTTAAAAGTGTAGTGAATATAATTTGCGAATAGTCATAAATTGATATTTCTTTTGCAGGTGCTTTTGAATAGGCAGTAGTAATAAAATATTGGCCACCACTGGCTGAAAGTCCTGCTAAAATTAAAAATAACCATTGTGTAGCACTCATAGGTGTAAAATCAAAAATCAACCAAGGTAGTGTAACTATACAAGAAAATGCAGAGAAATAGAAAATAATCAAACTGCCCTTAAATCCGTTTTGAGTAAGTTTTCTTACACAAGCGTAAGCAAGTCCTGCACCGAGTCCTCCTAAAAAGCCCATAAAAGCAGGCATACCCTCAAATGAGAAAGTAGGCTTCATAACAAACAAAGCACCTATAAAAGCAATTGTAACCGCTAAAATCTGCTTAAAACTTGCTTTCTCTTTAAGAATGAATAAAGAGAAAATAACTGCAAAGAAAGGGGAAAGTTTATTAAGCATTGAAGCATCTGCAAGATTCATATTGCTTAAAGCATAGAAGTTGCAAAGAATACCTCCCGTTCCCGCAATAGCACGAACAAGTAAAAATCCCACATTCTTGCCCTTTGGTAATGACCATTCTTTATTCTTTGTAATAAGAAAGAATGCAAAAATCATTGCTACAAAGTTTCTGAAAAAACTTTTTTGAATAGTAGGCAAATCTCCCGATAACTTCACAAAAAGCCCCATAAGAGCAAAGAAAAAGGCAGAAATGATAATATATATAATTCCTTTAGTCTTGTCATTCTTAATCATTAAAAACCACCTTGTGTATTTTACCACAAAAAAATCCCCGTAGCAATAAACTACGGGGACTAATTTTTAAAATGTTAATTATTCGGCCTTGTCTTCTTTTTCAAGACGCTTTGTGTTTTGTCCTGCTGCGAAGTTAACACCTGTATCTTTTGGCTCGTCTTCAGTAAATTCATAGTCTTTACCTGGAAGAATTGCGTTAAGAATAATACCTGCAAGAGATGCGCAAGCAAGAGCTGAGAGAGTAATTGAAACTCCACCGATTGTGAAGGTTGCACCACTTGAAAGACCAAGTGCAGTAACTAGAATAATAGCAGCAACAATAAGGTTACGGCTCTTTGTAAAGTCAACCTTTGATTCAACAACATTACGAACACCGATTGCAGAAATCATAATAGACATTCTAGGTGCTGATCTAAGCGGTGCATAGGCAACCTTCTCAATCAAGCATCCAAGAACAACCGTGAATACGATAATGATTGGAATTGCAAGTGTCATTGGCAGATCTGCCGCCAAGTAAACCATAGTCAAACCGGCAATCATAAACATATCACCGTGGGCGAAGTTGATAAGTCTTAAAATACCATAAACCATAGTGTAGCCTATAGCTATAAGCGCATACTGTCCGCCTACAGAGATACCCGCCAGTATGTATGGTAAGTTCTCTACGAAAAAGTCCATATTTTACCTCCAAGTGTGCTGTTATTTATAGTCCATTGCAAGGGCCGATACCCTATTCAACGCTGCCATAAAGCATATTCTGCATCTTGTAAAGGCAGGATATCCGCCTTTGCAATGGTTCTCTTAAATAC
>CALBKQ010000191.1 GCA_937895645.1 uncultured Clostridia bacterium | reverse complement strand
ATAATTCAAAATTCTGCTTTTAAGTTTAATAATTTAGATGTAGTAGATATTCCGAATAGTATTAAAACAATAGAATCAAATGCTTTTGATAAAAGTGTTATTTTAAAAAATGATTTAGTTTTAAATGATATAATAAATATAATTAATGATATAAATAGAATTAAAGTAAAAGATATAGAATTATTTTATAATAATAATTTAAAAATTAAAGAGTTATGTTCTGATTTAATAAGATATAAATTTAATAATAATAAAGATAATTATCAAAAGATATTAACAAAAATTAGAAAGATATATTATAAAACTAGATTAGATTATTTACCAAATTTAAAAATTATAGAGTATATGGATGATGAAATGTTAGATAATTTTGATTTTAATGTTTGGAAACATATTGGATATAGTTATATCTTTGATGATAGTGATGAAATGAATGAAGCCTTATTAGATATTATAGAAGTATTTGGTTTATTTAAAACTGATAAAAATAAATATAATAGATTAGAAAAAATTAAAGAAATATTTAGTTTAGATCTTACTGCACTAACAAGTAGTCAATACTATATGTTAGATTCTATTAATAAAAAATATTATAAAAAATCAATTAGAAAAGAATTAGTCTTAAAAGATAATGCTTTTGTTCCAGAGTATGCTTCATTTTATTTAACTAGTACTATAAGTGATTCTAGGTATAAATATATAAAGAGTTTAAAAGGTACTGAAGGTGCTAGAATAAATAAGTTATTAAAAGAACTATATGAATATAAAGAAGTTCCTTATTATATTTTAGATGAAAAATACTATAATGATCCTTCATTTTATAATTATATTCTAAATGAAGATATTTTAAGTAAAATTACAAGAAGATCTATACATAGAATATTTCCGGGAGCTGATTTTCTTTTTGATGAAGAAAGATATAACTTTTTAATTAAATATTTTGATATTATTTTAGAAAGTGAAGAATTACAATCTCTTACACCAACTATTATAGATAAATACTATAAAATTAAAAAAGAATATAATATAGGTGATAATGACTTTCCAACTTTAAAACAATGCTATAGCTATTGTTTAGAAAATGAATTTGAATATAAATTTGGTAATAAAGAATTAGCAGAAAAAATTTATAATTTTTATAATGGAGAAAACAATGATTG
Organism: uncultured Clostridia bacterium; assembly: GCA_937895645.1. Lineage (GTDB taxonomy): Bacteria > Bacillota > Clostridia > Oscillospirales > Acutalibacteraceae > Fimenecus. The sequence continues at coordinate 24,219 of CALBKQ010000191.1, read as the reverse complement.
ATACAATAGTTTTTGATTTGGATGGTACACTCTTAAATACCCTTGAAGACTTGAAAGATAGCGTAAACTATGCACTTTCAAGACAAAACTTTCCACTGCGTAGTTTAACTGAAATACGTTCATTTGTAGGTAATGGAATTCGTCTTTTAATGGAAAGAGCAGTACCTGAAAATATAGATAGTGAAACTTTTGAAATCTGCTTTAAGGATTTTTGTGATTATTACAAAATTCACATGGAAGATAAAACTGCACCTTATGAGAATATCAACGATATGTTGAAAACATTAAAAAATGCAGGGTTCAAAACTGCGATTGTTACTAATAAAGCAGATTTTGCCGCACAGGATTTGTGTAAAAGAATGTTTGGCGAAACAATAGATTTAGTTGTAGGCAGTGTTGATGACCGACCAAATAAACCTGCACCTGATGGTGTTTATTATGCCCTTGAAGTCCTTGATAGTAAACTTGAAAATACAATTTTTGTTGGTGACGCAGATACAGATATTATCACTGCAAAAAATGCAGGACTTCCATCTATTGGTGTGCTTTGGGGATTCCGTGACCGTGAAATTATTGAAAATGAAGGGGCAGAATACATAGTAGAAACCGTAAAAGACCTTGAAAAGTTGCTTGTTTCATTAAAAAACGGTTGATTTTGACGGTTTTTTAATAAAAAAATTGACAAATAGATAGAAAAATGAGATAATGTCAATATATGTTGACAGGTTGGAGTGTATTATGAGAGTAATTACTGGTGAAGCAAGGGGCAGAAAACTTGTCACTTTAGAGGGTGAGGATGTTCGTCCAACTACTGACAGAGTCAAAGAGGGTATGTTCAACATCATTCAGTTTGACCTTGAGGGTGCAAATGTAATTGACTTGTTTGCAGGCTCAGGCCAGTTAGGGATAGAAGCCTTAAGCCGAGGGGCTAAACATTGTACTTTCGTTGACAGTGCAAATCGTTCAGTTGAAGTGGTAAAACAAAATCTTAAAACTGTGGGGTTTGAAAAACGTGCAAGTGTATTTTGTGGCGATTCAAAAATGTATATTGCATTAAGTTGTGATAAATTTGATATTGCACTTATAGACCCACCATATAATAAAAATATTATTGACGCAGTTTTACCGTCAGTAGTTGAAAAAATGACAGACTATGGTGTAATCATTTGCGAATCAGCACTTGATGAAACATTACCGCAAACAGCAGGTGAGTTTTCTATACATCGTGAATACAGATATGGTAAAATAAAACTTACCGCATACAGAAAGAATAAGTGATAAATATGAAAACCGTTATTTGCCCAGGCAGTTTTGACCCGGTTACAAACGGACATCTTGATATTATCAGCAGAAGTTCAGCACTTTTTGATAAGGTTATAGTTGTTGTAATGAAAAACCCGTCAAAAATAAATTTCTGTTTCACCCCTGAAGAAAGGGCAGACCTTATCCGTCGTTGCATCAAAGATTTCCCTAATGTTGAGGTTGATACTTATGAGGGACTTCTTGCAGAATATGCAAGAGAAAAAGGTGCAGTAGCAGTTGTTAAAGGGCTTCGCGCTGTGTCTGACTTTGAATATGAATTCCAGCAGGCTCAAATGAATAAAAAACTTAATGAGAATCTTGAAACTGTGTTTATTAACACAAGGGTTGAAAATCTTTATTTAAGTTCAAGTGCAGTTAAGCAAATTTGCGAATTAGGTGGGGACATAAGTGATTTTGTACCTGAAATAATTCGTGATGATATAGTTAAAAGAATTAAAAGAGGTGTAAGTAAATGACAATAGAAAACTTACTTGAAGAAATTGAAACTATACTTGAAGAGGGTAAAACAGTTCCGTTTACATCAAATCTTCTTGTTGATGCACAAGCTATTAAAACAGCTATTGAAGACATTAGACTGAATATGCCTGATGAACTTATGCAGGCAAGAAAGATTGCTTCAGAAAGAAAAGAAATTCTTGCAGGTGCACAGGATAGTGCTGATAAAATCATTGAAAAAGCACATCTTCGCGCTAAAGAGATTATTTCAGAAGATGAAATTACTCGTGGTGCTGAAGCTCAGGCAGCAGAAATTCTTCAGCAGGCAAGAGCAACTGCTAACGAAATTGTTGAGCAAGCAAGAGCATCTGCAACTGAACTTACAGAACAGGCAAGAAACTGGTCTATGGAAATGCGTACAAGTGCAAGTGAATATGTTGAGAATATCGTGGCAGTTGCTGACGAAACTCTTACAAATTCAGTTAATGAAATTCGTCGCGCTCGTCAACACCTTAGAGCAGCTGCTTCACAGAGCAAAAAGGGTAACGAATAATTTAATATTAATATGATAATTTAACACCTCGCCGCATATTTATTTATATAAATTGTGTTCGAGGTGTTTATCTATGTTTGTCTATTCAATAAAGTCAAAGCATATAAAAGTGGCATTTCTTGTAATTTTTGTTATAGTAACCGTAATCTCTTTGGCTATTCTGTCACAGGATAGTAAGGAAACAGGCAAAAGTGGTATGAGCATAAATGCTGCAACTCATGATGAGCGAATGGCGTTTCTTTCCCAATATGGTTGGGAAATTGACGAAGAACCTATTGAAGTGCAAGAGGTCATCATTCCGTCAGAGTTTGACGATACTTATAATGCTTATAATGAAATACAGAAAGCGCAAGGGTTTGACCTGACGGTATATGCAGGTATGCGTGTAAAACGCTGGACTTATAAAATAAAAAACTATAAAGGCTACGAAAATAAAGATTGTATTCACACCAATATTTTAGTTTATGACGGACTTGTAATCGGTGGTGATGTCTGTTCAGTTGAATTGGATGGATTTATGCATGGTTTTCCGATGCCTTGAATGGAAGTAAATAATGGAAAGACTCGATAAAATTTTAGCATCACAAGGTACACTTTCTCGTCGTGATGTGAAAGAAATTATAAAAAAAGGCAGAGTAACACTTAACGGTACTGTTGTTAATGACAGTGCTGTTAAAGTGGATTTGAATGTGGATACTATTGCAATCGACGGTGAACAGATTACTCTTAAAAAGCACATTTATATTATGATGAATAAACCTCAGGGTGTTATTTCTGCAAGTGACAGTGAAAATGATGAAACTGTTGTAGATTTGGTACCTGATGAAATGTTTCGTAAAGGCTTATTCCCTGCAGGTCGACTAGACAAAGATACAACAGGGTTTGTGCTTATAACTGATGACGGTGATTTTGCCCACAAAATATTGTCACCTAAAAATCATATTTTCAAAACTTATCTTGCAAAGCTCGAACACGAACTTGCTGCTAGTGACATAGAAAAACTTGAGAAGGGGATAACCCTTTCTGACGGGACAACCCTAAAGGAAGCAAAAGTTGAAATTGTAGAAAATACTGAGAATCCTCTCATAAAAATTATGATTTGCGAAGGTAAGTATCATCAAGTTAAAAGAATGTTTGCTGCAACAGGCAATAAGGTAATTTCGTTGCATCGTTCAAAAATGGGTGAACTTTCACTTGACCCCCAGTTAAAACCGGGTGAATGTCGTGAAATTACACCTGAAGAACTTCTTAAAGTGCAAAAATCATAAATTGTTTGGTCAATTTATACAATAAAAATTCAAGTGAAAAATGCTTGAAAATGCGTAGATTAACCAAAAAATCCGTAGATTTTTGGGCAAAATGTTTGAAAAAAATCAAAAAATATAAAAAAATCACTTGCCAAAACGCATTTTATTGTGTAAAATACATAGTGTTCTAATTGTGAAATTGCATAATGTATTTTTACACTATGCGTTTGGGGGTATAAAATATGTCCAACAGATTATTTCAGGGAATAGTACATCAGATGGATGATGTTATTGACAGAACTTTCGGCGTTATTGATGAAACAGGTACTGTTATTTCTTGTAGTGAACTTGGTAGAATAGGTGAGATTCAGACTCACGCTGTTTCAGAAGTTTTTGCAGCAGCTGATGTTACTGTTGCTGATGGCTATACTTATAAAGTTTTTGGTGCTCATATGCACCCTGAATATGCAGTTTTTGTTGAGGGTGATGACGAAGTTGCAAACAGATATGTTTCTGTTATTGCAGTTTCTCTTTCAACGATTAAGCAGTATTATGATGAAAAATATGACAGAGGTAACTTTATCAAGAATGTAATCCTTGATAATATTTTACCTGGTGATATTTATATTAAAGCTCGTGAACTTCATTTTAATAATGATGTTACTCGTGTTGTACTTCTTATCAGAATTGCTGAAAAGAATGATGTTTCTGTTTTTGATGTTATTCAGGACTTGTTCCCAGACAAAACAAAAGATTTCGTTGTAAATATCAACGAAACAGATATTGTTCTTGTTAAAGAAGTTAAGAATAATGTTGATACAAAAGACCTTGAAAAACTTGCACGTTCAATTGCTGATTCTCTTGGCACAGAGTACTATACTCACGTTCTCGTTGGTATTGGTACTGCAGTTGACAGTATTAAAGATTTGGCTCGCTCATTCCGTGAAGCACAGGTTTCTCTTGAAGTAGGTAAGGTGTTTGATACTGAAAAGACTATCGTAACTTATGATAATCTTGGTATTGCAAGACTTATTTATCAGCTTCCTACAACACTTTGCGAGATGTTTCTTCGTGAAATCTTTAAGCGTGGTTCAATTGATAGTCTGGACCAGGAAACACTTTTCACAATTCAGAAGTTCTTTGAAAACAACCTTAATGTTTCTGAAACATCAAGAAAGTTATTCGTTCACAGAAATACACTCGTTTACCGTCTTGAAAAAATTAAGAAACTTACAGGCCTTGATTTGAGGGAGTTTGACGATGCGATTGTGTTCAAAGTAGCTTTGATGGTTAAGAAATACCTTGATGCTAATCCAATTAAATATTAAAATACAAGAAGTTCCGTTTGGAACTTCTTTTTTTGACAGATTTTCCGCAATACTTTGTGTCTGATTTTATTGTATTTGTTAATCTTGCATATTAAATAGTGCGATTTTTATGCAAACCGCCGATAAATGTTAAATTTTCTTAAAAATCCCCACAAACACAATATTTTGTGGTATAATGTATGCAACTATTAGTTATAATGTGTAACTATGGGTGAAAACAGTAAAAAAAAGAAGTTAAAATATATAAAGGATAAGGTGCATATTGTGATTGAATTCAAAAATGTTTCAAAAACATATGATAATGGTACTGCCGCACTTCGTGATGTATCAATTACAATCAATGATGGCGAGTTTGTTTTCATTGTTGGTTCATCAGGTGCAGGTAAAAGTACATTTCTTAAAATAATAATGCGTGAACAGGTGGCTGACCAAGGTAGCATTATTGTTAATAACTATAATCTTAACAAAATGAAAAAGCGTGAAATTCCAAAGTTCCGCAGAACAATGGGTATTGTTTTCCAAGATTTCCGTCTTATTCCTAATATGACAGTTTTCGATAATGTTGCATTTGCTATGCGTGTTATCGGTGCTAAAGAAAAAGAAATCAGAAAAAGAGTACCTTATGTGTTAAGCCTTGTAGGTCTTACATCAAAGGCAAGACAGTTACCTACACAACTTTCAGGTGGTGAGCAACAGCGTGTTGCCCTTGCTCGTGCCCTTGTAAATAATGCAGGTATTATTATTGCGGACGAGCCTACAGGTAACATTGACCCTGAAATGTCTTACGAAATCGTTGACTTGCTCAATCATATCAACAACAATGGTACAACAGTTGTAATGGTTACTCATGAGCATGAATTGGTGCGTCGTTTTAACCATCGTGTAATTACAATCAATCAGGGACAAGTTGTATCAGATACAGGTGTAAAACAGAAATCAGTTATTGAAACAACACCTATTACTGAAACAGAAAGCAAACCTGAAACAAAAGAAGAAATGATGGTTGCTGCTGAGCAGGAAATTCAGGAGAATGTCCAAAAACTTCGTGAAGAAGTAAAATCACCTGAAATTATTGAAGAAAACAGTAACACTACATATTATGAACAACCAAATGTTGATAAAGAACTTGAAGATTTTATGAAAAATTATGGCATTGATAGTGACGATTTAACTACTGATGGCGTAGATTATTCAAAATATCTTGATAGTGAAGACGGAGGTGACAAGCAATGAAAGGTGCAAGTTTGAAGTATCTTACAAAAGAAGGCTTCCGTAATGTTTGGGTAAATCGTCTTATGTCATTGGCGTCAGTTTCAGTTCTTATGGCGTGCCTTGTAATTATAGGACTTGGTGCTATGATTTTCTTCAACATTGACGCATTGCTTGACACTATTGAACGCCAGAACGTTGTTATGGTTTATGTTGCTGACGAAGCAACTGATGAACAAACATCTCAACTTGGTAATCAACTTAAAACTATGAACAATATTTCAGATTGCATTTTTGTACCAAAAGAAGATGCATTTCAAGCACAACTAGAAGCAATGGGTGATGATGCAGTTTTGCTTGAAGGGCTTGACGAAAATCCATTACCGGACGCTTATAAGGTCGTTGTAAGTGATTTAACACAGTTCAAAGCAACTGTTGATGGTATTAAAAAATTAGATTTTGTTGATACCGTCCGTGAAAACAGTGATGTTGCTGATAAACTTATCGGTATCCGAAAAGGCGTGTCAGCAGTTATTATCGGTATGGTTTCATTGTTGTTCCTTGTTTCATTGTTTATTATTTCTAATACAATTCGTATTACAATGTTCTCACGAAAACTTGAAATCAGCATTATGAAAGCTGTCGGTGCTACTAACTGGTTTATCCGTTGGCCATTTATGGTTGAGGGTATGCTTTTAGGTGTTATTGCAGGGCTTGTGTCCTTTGGCGTATTAGCAGGACTTTATCAAGGAATGGTTTATGTATTCAGTGATGTTCTTGCAATTTTCACACCTGTTGCATTCGGTGGATACGCAGGTTACATATTGTTAGCATTCATGATTGTTGGCATTTTCACCGGTTCATTCGGAAGCCTTATTTCAATGGGCAAATATCTTAAAGAACAGGGGAGTGTTGTAAGTGAAGATTAGTAAAAAAATCCTTTCATTTGTGTTTGCTTTAGTTTTGCTTATGACTTCAGTTCCATTCCCGGCTTCTGCACAGTCAGCTTCGGATTTCCAAGATAGAATTGACTATTGGGAAGAATATATTGAAAAAAATGAAGCAGGGGAAGAGGATGTTCAAAAACTTCTCGACGCTCTTGATGAACAGAATGACGCTATCAGTTCAAAAATTTCAGCAAAAGAGAAAGAAATTTATCCGTTAAGAGTTAAGGTCAATGAACTTAATGAACAGATTACGTCGCTTGAGAAACGCATTACAGAACTCGGTAATGAGATTACAAAAATCGAAACACAGACAGAAGAACAGAATAAAAAGATTGACGAAACCTATGATGTTCTTGGTCAGCGTCTTCGTGCCTCATATATGGCGGGCGAAACAAGTGAACTAGAAGTGTTTTTAAGTGCAACAAGTTTTGAAGATTTTCTTACCCGTAGTGAACTTCTTCGTCAGGTTGCAAAACGTGATAATGAAGTAGTTTCAGAACTTGAGGCGAAAATTAAAGAACTCAACGAAATGCTTGAAGATTTAACAGCAAAGCGTAGTGAAATTGAAGAAAGTAAAGTTAAAGTTGAGGCAGATAAAAAAGAAGTAGAGTCAGAAAAAGCAGTTCTTGATAAGGAAATGGCGGTGCTTCAAAAAGACGAAAGCAAACTCACTTCTAACATAAACAAGCAGAATGCTCTCCTTGAAAAATATCAGAACAATCAGGCTTATGGTGAAAAACAAAAAGCAAAGGCTGAAGCTGAGTTTAAGAAGTGGGAACAAGAAATGCAGGCTGACGCAGGTAATTCAGGCTCAACAGGTGACGGTTATGTAAGCAGCGGTGGAAATCATAATTTTAGAACGTCATCAAAGGGCTACATAAGTCCGATTCAGGATAAGTCAGTTTACTATTCAGCAACTTATGCACAACATAGTTCTCGTGGCTCAAAATCAGTGGACTTCTGTGCTCCTGCAAACCGTGTGTTCACAAATGGTAAAACATATTACACTACAAATGGTGCGAAGATTTATGCAGTAGCAGGTGGTAAAGTTGTTCAGTCATATACACAGACATCAGGTGGTAATGTTATTATTATTGACCACGGTAATGGTATGAGAACACTTTATGCTCACTGCCGTGTTCGTTATGTTTCAGCAGGTCAGCAAGTAAATCAAGGTGATGTAATTGCCCTTGTTGGTAATACAGGTACAGCGGTTTATCCAAGACCAACCAGTGCTAACCCTGTTGCAGGTTCACATCTTCATTTCCAGATGCTTCTCAACGGTAGCCCTGTAAACCCTGAAAAATATCTTCCATCTCCATTGGTATAAACTACTAAAAGAATTAGTAAAGGATGATGTCCTTTGAATAAAAAAATATCATTAGGCTTGGCACTTTCTTTGATATTCTTGTCAGTTGCATTGGCAGTTACACTTACAATGACATTCTCATTGCAAATCTATAACGGAATTATCAAAGATGTTGCCGACCGTTCAAATCTCTATTCAACAGTATCAGAAATTGACGATTTAGTCCGTGAAAACTATTTCGGTGAACTTAACGAGAATTTTCTTAATACAATGATGTCCGACGGTTTTGTTGAAGGTGTAGGTGACCGTTACAGTTACTATATGACCGCAACAGAATATGCCGATTATCTTGACGAAGATAAAGGCAATAAAGGCGGTATCGGTATTATTGCAGTTTATGATAGTCAGAATAATAACATTTATGTTTCAGAAGTTTCTGCAAAATCTCCTGCACAAGTTCAGGGAATACAGAAAGGTGATGTTATTACTGCTGTTGACTCCGTTAAGGTAACACCTTCAAATTACGAAGAACTTATCAAAAAACTTGACGGTGAAAAACTTACTAATGTTCAGGTAACTTTCAAACGTGGCGAAACTGAAAAAACAGTTTCTGTTGCCCGTGGTTATTCTGCACAGTCAGTTTATTATAGCGTTACAGATAAAGTGGGATATATAAAAATTACTGCATTTTACAGTACAACTGCTGAACAACTTGAAGATGCTCTTGATTATATGAGCAAAAACTCTGTAACAGGTATTGTTTTTGATGTGCGTAATACAAATACAGGACTTATAAGAAATGCAGTTAAGTGTATTGATATTATCGCCCCCGTTGCAACTGAGGGTACGGGTGCATTGGCAACTGCAGTTGATAAAGATGGTAAAACAATCGAAACATTTACATCTGACTCAGATAGCAGAAGTTTTGCTATGTCAATTCTTGTAAATGGTAACACTTCAGGTGCAGCAGAACTTTTTGCTTGTGACTTGCGTGATTTCGGTATTGCAGGGCTTGTAGGTACAAAAACTGCAGGTAATGGTACAATGCAAAAAGTTTTTGAACTCAGTGACGGTAGTGCAGTAGCCCTTACAGTTGCAAAGGTTGTTCCTTATAAGAGCGAAAGCTTTAACGGTGTAGGTCTTGAACCTGACCATAAAGTGGAACTTACAGCAGAACAAAATTCAAGACTTCCAATGCTTAATCTTGCAAACGACCCACAATACCAGAAAGCACTTACATTAGTTAATAACTGATAAATATTATCTAATCCCTTCGCATATTTTGTTGCGGAGGGATTTTTTATGTTTTGCATACTGAATATTGAAAAGAAAAAACTCACCTTGCTTGAAAAAATCTTTTGCTTTTTAGCGCAAGATGACTATATTATTAAAACTATACCTGTGTTCAAAGGTGCACCGTTTTATGTGCTTGATGTTAAAATCTGTGAAAATGTTGATTGGGATAAAGTGATTGAAAATGCAGGCAAATGCAGTAAAAGACTTATATTAAATAATCATATTGAAGTCCCGGAAGATAAGGGGATAGGCATATTCAAAAGTAACACTTTATATAGTAAAGTATTTCAAAATACCGCTTTGCGTATTTTAGAAAACAATAAATTCAAAAAAGATTTGTACCACATAGCAGTTTGTGATAAAAACGCAGATTTTACCGATTTCGCAACTCGCTTGTCAATGTACTCTTCAAAACTTACGGTGGTTACAGAAAATAAAGAAAAATATATGAATTTATGTGATGATATTCTTGAAAACACAGGACTTTGTATATCACTTCTTTCAAATTTTGATAATGCGAAAATTAAAATAGATACTAACCGGAATATAATGAGTATTGATACAAATAATCAGTTTCTCAACATTGCAAACGGAGAAAATATTAAGGTAGACGAGATTTATAAAAAACTAACTCCAAAGGGAATAGACGAATATGATTTTTATTCTGCACTTTATGAGCTTTGCGGAGTTTTCTCTTTAGGGGAATGTATTTTTGAGAATGTAATGGTAAACAATGAAAAAAAGCTTATTAAAGATATTCAATTTGCTTGACACAATGGTAAATTTTTAATATAATATGTTCTATATGGGCGGCAGGACTGCTTGTTTTGTTATGCCCGAAAATCCAATAAAGGAGTAAAAAAACAATGGCACAGGAAACATTACTTACAATAGAAGCTCTCAAACAACTTGAGGCAGAACTTGAAGACTTAAAAGTCAATGGTAGAAAAGAAGCTGCTGAAAAAATTAAACTTGCAAAAAGCTTTGGTGACTTGTCAGAAAACAGTGAATATGATGAAGCAATGAATGACCAGGCAAAGCTTGAAGCTCGCATTGGTGAAATCGAGCATATTCTTAAAACTGCAAAAGTTCTTGATGTTGAATCACTTAGCAACGAAAATGTTCATATCGGTTCAACAGTAAAAATTACAGATAAAAAGAGAAAGTCATACACTTACTCAATCGTAGGTTTTGCACAGGCAGACCCTGCAGTTGGTAAGATTTCAGACGAATCTCCTGTTGGTAAAGCACTTATCGGTCACAAAGTTGGCGAAAAAGTTACAGTTGAAACACCTGCAGGTGCAATGGAATTCAAAATTGTTGAAATCTTAAAATAATCGGAGAATTAAAATGGCAGAAGAAATCAGAAATAATCAGCCTGAAGTGGATTTAGGTGAACAGCAAAGAATCCGTCAGGAAAAACTTAAAGCATTACAAGAAGAGGGCAAAGACCCATTTGTAATCACAAAATATGACCAGACTCATCATAGTGCTGATGTTAAAGCAGATTTTGAAACTCTTGAAGGCAAAACTGTACGCGTTGCAGGTCGTATGATGTCAAAACGCGTTATGGGTAAAGCATCATTCTGCAACATTCAGGACCTTAAGGGTAATATTCAGTCTTATGTAGCAAGGGACAGCATCGGCGAAGAAGAATATAAAGGCTTCAAGAAACTTGATATCGGTGATATTATCGGTATTGAAGGTGAAGTGTTTAAGACTAAAACAGGTGAGATTTCAATCCATGCTACTGCAGTAACACTTCTTTCAAAGAGTTTGCAGATTCTTCCTGAAAAATTTCACGGTCTTACAAATACTGATATGAGATATCGTCAGCGTTACATTGACCTTATTATGAATCAGGAATCAAAACAGACTCTTATTAACCGTTCAAAGATTATCAGTGCAGTTCGTAAATATCTTGACGGTGAGGGATTTATGGAAGTTGAAACACCAATGCTTGTTTACAATGCAGGTGGTGCAGCAGCAAGACCATTTGAAACTCACTTCAATGCACTTGATACTGATATCAAACTTCGTATTTCTCTTGAACTTTACTTAAAGCGTCTTATCGTTGGTGGTATGGAAAGAGTTTACGAAATTGGTCGTGTTTTCCGTAATGAAGGTCTTGATACTCGTCATAACCCTGAATTTACACTTATGGAACTTTATCAGGCATATACTGACTATCACGGTATGATGGATTTAACAGAAAATCTTTATCGTTATGTAGCACAAGAAGTTCTTGGCACAACAAAAATCGTTTTCAACGGTATTGAAATGGATTTAGGTAAGCCATTTGAGAGAATTACAATGCTTGACGCAGTTAAAAAGTATTCAGGTGTTGACTTTAATGAAATTAACTCAACTGAAGAAGCTCACGCAGTAGCAAAAGAGCATCATATTGAGTTCGAAAAGCATCATAAGAAAGGTGACATTCTTAACCTCTTCTTTGAAGAATTTGTTGAAGAACATCTTGTTCAACCAACATTTGTTATGGACCATCCTATTGAGATTTCTCCACTTACAAAGAAAAAGCCTGAAGACCCTAACTATGTTGAACGTTTTGAGTTCTTTATGAACGGTTGGGAAATGGCAAATGCTTATTCAGAGCTTAACGACCCAATCGACCAAAGAGAACGTTTCAAGGCTCAGGAAGAACTTTTAGCCCTCGGTGATGAAGAAGCTAACACAACTGACGAAGACTTCCTTTATGCTCTTGAACTTGGTATGCCACCAACAGGCGGTATCGGTTTCGGTATTGACCGTATGACAATGTTACTTACAGATAGTCAGGCAATCCGTGACGTAATCCTCTTCCCCACAATGAAACCACTTGACTAATTAAATTAGGACTACGGAAATCCGTAGTCCTTTTTACTTAGTTTTTATTCTTTTGCCATATTTCGTGAATTGTTTCTGCAAAGATGGCTCTTGAATGCTTGTCTGGGTTATCGTTTATGTTCTTTTTGTATATGTAATAGTCACGAACCTGTTGCCATAGTCCGTGCTTCTTTACCCATTCAATTTTTGAATGCAACTCCATATATCCTTTGGGCTGATATTCCCATGTGTAACTATTTTGCTTTTTGTTATAACGAATATATTGCTGTCGTCCGTCACCGCATTCATACACAATACAGAAATCACAACTATGTAGAATACAGGAATTTGCTTTATCTTTTACTTTGATTGTTAGAACACGAGTAGAGTCTTCTGTATAATCGTATCCAAAAATTGAATACCCATAAGGGTTGGTAATCTTATTAAGAGCCTTGTGAAGAATCTCTCGTATTTCTTCGGCAGAATACTTCTCGTCAGGGTCATTGACTTCAATATTTACATCAAAGTCATAACCTTTATTTGAGTTTCGGTCACGGGTTATCATATTTCGTTTGCTACTACCTACTAAATGATATTGAAATGTAAAGTAATTTCTAACTTCATCTTGTAATTTATGGATAATTTCAAATAATTCGTCTCGAACCGGTTTCCATTCGTAATTAGGTACATACTCGAAATCATGCATAATTTTGCTATCTCCTTTTTAATTAGATTAAATCATTACAGTATATCACTAATATTCAATATGTCAAGTGTCTTTTGTTCTTAATATTGACAAATTTTATTTCTACAGTTAAAATAAAACCATAAAGAATAGGGAGGGATTCTAATGTTAAACTATAAAATCGAAGGTGGGCATTTGCCTGTTGTAATCTGTTATCCAGAGCCGGGACAGACACTTTGCACAGAAAGTGGTGCAATGAGTTGGATGAGCCCTAATATGCATATGGAAACAAATTCAGGTGGCGGTGTTAAAAAAGCACTTGGTCGTCTTTTTTCTGGGGACTCACTTTTTATGAACGAATACACACCACAGGGTGGTACGGGTATGATTGCTTTTGCATCCAGTTTCCCGGGTTCAATTATTCCTTATGAAGTAACTCCTGGTAATGGAATTATTGTGCAGAAAAGGGGATTTCTCGCTATGGAGAAAGGCCTTGACTTGTCTGTGCACTTCCATAAAAAACTTGGTCGTGGATTTTTCGGTGGCGAAGGTTTTATTATGCAGAAAATTTCAGGTAATGGTTTAGTATTCCTTGAAATCGATGGTCATTGTGTTGAATATACATTAGGTGCTGGTGAAAGTATTATTGTTGATACAGGTTATCTTGCAGCAATGAGTGAAACTTGCACAATGGAAATTCAGCAAATCAAAGGTGCAAAGAATATTTTCCTTGGTGGCGAAGGGTTGTTCCATACAAAAGTTACAGGACCGGGTAAGGTTTATATTCAATCAATGCCTATTGCACAGATTGCAAATCAGTTGATTCCATATATGCCAACTGCAACTAATGGCAGTGATAGTGGATTTACTATTAATCTTGGCGGCTAATTACACACTCACGCCCTCGCAATGCGAGGGTGTTTTTTATGTTGAAACTTTATAAAAATAGTGGTACAATACTAATATCGGAGCGTGATATTATGTATCAATTTGATGCACTTAAAGTTAAAAATCAATGCGTAGCGTGGATTAAAGATTTTTTCGAGAAAAACGGAAAAGATTGCAATGCAGTTGTAGGCATTTCAGGTGGTAAAGATTCATCAATCGTTGCAGCACTTTGTGTTGAAGCGTTAGGCAAAGACCGTGTAATCGGTGTGCTTATGCCCTGTGGCGAACAACACGATATTGATTGTGCAAAACAACTCGTTGAATATCTTGACATTAAAAACTATACAGTAAATATTAGAGATACAGTTGATGGTTTAATGAATAATCTTCCAAAGGATTTAGAAATTACACCTCAAACTGTGCAGAATATTCCGCCAAGAGTACGAATGACAACTCTTTATGCTGTTAGCCAGTCTGTGAATGGTAGAGTCGCAAATACTTGTAATCTTTCAGAAGATTGGGTTGGTTATTCAACTCGTTATGGAGATTCAGTAGGGGATTTCAGCCCTTGTTCATTTCTTACAGTAGCTGAAATGAAACAAATCGGTCATCTTTTAGGACTTCCCGAAAATCTTGTTGAAAAAACACCAATAGATGGTCTTTGTGGAAAAACTGATGAAGATAATCTTGGCTTTACCTATGCCGAACTTGATAAATATATCAGAACAGGCGAAATCGAAGATAAGGAAAAGAAAGATTTGATTGATAGAAAGCATAAAATGAACTTGTTTAAGTTAGAACTTATGCCATCATTCAAACCAGAAATATAATGGGGGATTAATCATTATGTCAAACCAAAAACTTTCAACTAAAGAAACAATAATCCAGATTGCAAAATTCGTTGCATTCTCAATGGGCGCAGGTATAATCCAGATTGTGTCATACACAATTATTCACGAACTTACAGATTGTGTGCATTGGAAAGCATATCTTCCATCACTTATTTTGTCAGTTCTTTATAACTTTACAGTAAACCGTAAATTTACATTTAAGTCAGCAACAAATGTACCTGTTGCAATGCTTAAAGTTGCACTTTTCTATTGCGTATTCACTCCTGTTTCTCTTTACTTAGGTCAGTTAGCCGAAAATGCAGGTGTTAATAATTACATAGTTGAGGCTGTAACAATGGGTTGTAATCTTGTTACAGAATATCTTTTCTGCCGATTTGTTGTATATCGCAACTCAATGAACACAAACAACCTTGCTAAAAAAGGTGAAGAAGATGCAGAATAATGAAAAATTAAGTTCAAAAGAGAATATTATTCAGGTAGTAAAATTTGTTGCATTTTCTTTAGGTTCAGGTGTAATTCAAGCAGTAGTTTTTACAACGCTCAACGAAGTTTTACATTTTGACTATTGGCAAAGTTATCTCCCTGCAATAATCTTGTCGGTGCTTTATGGGTTTACAGTAAATCGCAGATACACTTTCAAATCCGCAAATAATGTACCAGTTGCAATGGCAAAATTAGCGTTTTATTATTGTATTTTTATTCCAACATCTACATATCTTGGCGACTTGGCAGAGGGTGCAGGAATAAATGAATATATTGTCCTTGTTGTAACAATGCTTTCAAATGTTACAACAGCATTCCTTGTAAACCGTTTCTGGATTTATAAGGATTCAATGAATACTAACAAACTTGCTAAAAAAGAAAAAACAAAAGCAGAAACAAAATAAACTTATTTAGCGTGGTCTTTGACCACGCTTTTTCTTTGTAAAATCCTAATTCCCACCAAAATTATATGAATTAACTCTTGAATTCCTACTAATTTTGTAGTATATTATCTTCGTAACGAAAAACAATACTCTAAAAGGGTGTAGAAATTATGAAAATCTCAACAAAAGGCAGATATGCTCTTCGTCTTATGACAGACCTTGCAATCCATAGAGAAGATGGCTATATCTCAATAAAATCTATTGCAACAAGACAGAATATCAGCGAAAAATACCTTGAACAGATTATCAAGCTTTTAGCCAAAGAAAATCTTGTTGAAAGCACTCGTGGTGCACAGGGTGGCTATAAACTCACTCGTGAACCAATTGAATATACAGTAGGTGAAATTTTAAGAGTAACCGAGGGTAGTCTTGCTCCCGTTGCTTGTCTTGAAACTGATGATAATCCTTGCGAAAACTGTATGGACTGTGTAACTCTTGAAATCTGGCAATGTGTACTTGATGCAGTTAATAAAGTTGTTGACTCAATTACTTTGCAATATCTCGTTGATAAACAGAAAGAGAAGGGCAACTGCGGATGTTGTTAAAATACAATTTACACGAAGCAGCACGTTATATGGGCTATAAACATGGTGCAGAGCCCAGCGAAGAAATATGTGAACTTTGTGAAGTGGCATACAACGAACTATGCAAAGTGATTACACCAAAATATATCTATAAAGAGTACGATTTCACAAGAACTGATGACGGAATTATCATTGATGGTATTGAGTTTAAGAGTGCAAAACTTTTAAGCCACTTAAAAGATTCAACAAGTATTATTCTTTTTGGTGCAACTATCGGCGTTGGTGCTGACACGTTAGTCCGTAAATACTCGGTAACCGACGCTGCAATGACAAGCATTGTTCATTGTGTTGGTGCATCAATGGTTGAAAATCTTTGTGATAAGGCTTGTGAAGAACTTAAAAACACTATAAAAGGTGAGCACAGACCCCGTTTCAGTCCCGGTTATGGCGGACTTGATATTTCTTCTCAGGCAGATTTTTTGAAACTATTACCAATGACAAAACAAATGGGAGTAACACTTTCAGGAAGTTTCTTAATGACTCCCACAAAAACAGTTACTGCCTTTATTGGTGTAACAAAGGATTGATATTATGAAATTCAAAGAACAGTTTAACAATTCAATATTGTTTTTTGACGGTGCAATGGGTACTGAACTCCAAAAAAACGGACTAAGAAAAGGTGAGTTACCTGAAAACTTAAATATTCACTCTCCCGAAATCGTGGAAAGAGTTCATAAATCGTATTTAGATGCAGGTTGTAATATAATCACAACCAACACTTTCGGTGCAAACTCTCTTAAATTCCGTAATGTTAACGAGATTGTCACAAAAGCCGTTGAAATCGCAAAAAATACAATCAAAGAAAGTGGAAAAAATGCTTATGTTGCCCTTGACTTAGGACCTTTAGGCAAACTCCTAAAGCCTTATGGTGATTTAGATTTCGAAACTGCTTACGACCTTTATAAAGAACAAGTTATCGCAGGCAAAAACGCAGGTGCAGATTTAATCCTTATTGAAACAATGGGAGATTTATACGAAATTAAATCCGCAGTTTTAGCTGCCAAAGAAAACACGAGTCTTCCTGTGCTTGTTTCAATGATATTTGACGAAAAAGGCATACTTTTAACGGGTGCTGATATTAAAACTGCAGTTATTACGCTTGAGGGGTTAGGCGTTGACGGAATTGGTATGAATTGTGGACTTGGTCCGGACCAAATGCTTGAATTATTAAAACAAATGAAAAAGTATTCAAGTACCCCTATTTTCGTGCAACCAAACGCAGGACTTCCTGTAAGTATAAACGGTGTTACAACCTACAATGTAACTCCAGAAGAATTTGCACAAAAACAACTCCAGATACTTAAAAATGGTGCTTGTGCTTTGGGCGGTTGTTGTGGTACAACTCCCGACCACATAAAAGCAATGATTGATTTGTGCAAAAATGAACAAATCCAGAAAATTGATAAAAAACACATTACTGCAGTAACCTCATATTCAAAAACAGTAATCTTTCAAGATAAGCCAATAATCATAGGTGAAAGAATAAATCCAACAGGCAAAAAGAAGCTCCGCGAAGCGCTTCGCAACAATGATATGGATTACATCTACCGCGAGGGTGTAACTCAAGCAGATGCAGGTACAGACATACTTGATGTTAATGTGGGACTTCCCGAAATTGATGAGCCACAAATGATGTATAATTCAGTTGTGGGACTTCAAAGTATACTGAATACGCCTTTGCAGATTGATACTTCTGACCCAGTCGCTATGGAGAAAGCTCTTCGCATTTACAATGGTAAGCCAATGGTAAATTCCGTAAACGGTAAAGAAAAAGTTATGGAAGAAGTATTTCCACTTATTAAAAAATACGGTGGTGTACTTGTTTGCTTAACTCTTGACGAAAACGGAATTCCTGAAACTGTTGAAGGTAGAATTGATATTGCAAAACGCATTATCAATAAAGCAGAAGAATATGCGATTTCTAAGGAAAACCTTGTGTTTGACCCACTTTGTATGACAGTCAGCACAAATAAAGATAATGCAAAAATCACTCTTGAATGTATTGAAAAACTTAATAATGATTTAGGTGTTAAAACTGTGCTTGGTGTTTCAAATGTGTCATTTGGTTTGCCAAATCGTGAGCTTTTGAACTCGTCTTTCTTCACTCTTGCAATGCAAAAGGGACTAAGTTCAGGAATTATAAATCCAAAAAGTGATGCTATGATGAATGCCTACTATTCATATTGCGCGTTGAATGGATTAGACAATAATTTTGAGCAGTATATTGCCAATGTTACTGACACAAAAACAGAAATCAAAATAACAGATGTTGACCTTAAAACTGCAGTTATAAAAGGACTCAAAACTCAAGCAAGAGAGCAAACAAAACTTGAACTTAAAACTAAAACACCAATCGAAATAATCGATGGTATTTTAGTCCCTGCGCTCAATGAAGTTGGTAAGGGCTTTGAAGAAAATAAAATATTCTTGCCAGGTCTTTTAATGAGTGCCGAAACTGCAGGCGCAAGTTTTGAAATCATTAAAGAATATATGAGTAATAGCGGTGCAAAGACGGAGGAAAAGGGTGGAATTCTCATAGCTACCGTTGAGGGCGATATTCACGATATCGGCAAAAATATAGTTAAAGTATTACTCGAAAATTACGGATTTTCTGTAATTGATATGGGTAAAGATATAACACCCGAGGCCATAGTAGAAAAAGCAGAAAAAGAAAATATTAAATTGGTTGGTCTTTCTGCTTTAATGACTACAACAGTACCGTCAATGGAAAAAACAATCCGTCTGCTTAAAGAAAAAAATCCACAAATTGCCGTTATGGTAGGTGGGGCAGTGCTTACAGAAGACTATGCTAAAACCATTGGAGCAGACTACTATGGTAAAGATGCAATGGCATCTGTAAGAATAGCCGAAAAATTCTTTGCAAAATAAGTCAAATTATGGATATATTATAATTGACAAATTCATAGTGAAGTAGTATGATATATACGAATTCACAGTAAACTACTATGAAATAGAAATGAGTTGTATTTATGAAAGTATATGCAGATAACGCTGCGACAACAAAAATATCAAAAAAAGCACTTGATGCTATGATGCCATGCTTCCAGGAAATCTATGGCAATCCATCAAGTTTGCATAGTGTAGGACAAGATGCATTCCACGCAGTGCGCGATGCTCGTAACACTATTGCAAACTGCTTGAATGCTGACCCAAATGATGTTTATTTTTCATCAGGAGGTAGCGAAAGCGATAACTGGGCAATTAAGGGCGCAGCTTACCTTATGGCTAAAAAGGGCAAGAAACATATTATCAGTTCAAAGTTTGAGCATCACGCAGTATTGCATACACTCAATGCTCTCGAAAAAGAAGGGTTTGAAATTACACTTCTTGATGTTTATGAAAACGGTCTTGTAAAGGTTGAAGACGTTAAGAATGCAATAAAAGACGATACTGCCCTTGTAACAATTATGTACGCAAATAACGAAATCGGCACAGTTCAACCAATTCGTGAAATTGGTGCAGTTTGCCGTGAAAAAGGCGTATTGTTCCATACAGACGCAGTTCAGGCAGTTGGTCATATTCCTGTTGACGTTAAAGCAGACAATATTGATATGATGTCTTTCTCAGGTCATAAATTCCACGGACCAAAAGGTGTTGGTGGTCTTTACTGTAAAAAGGGTATAAGACTTCCAAATCTTATTGAGGGTGGCGCACAAGAAAGAAATCGTCGTGCAGGTACTGAAAACGTGCCATCAATCGTTGGTATGGCAACAGCTCTTAAAGAAGCTTGTGACAATATGGAAGAAAACACAAAGAAACTTATTGCAATGCGTGAACAACTTATTGAGGGTATTCTCAAAATCGATTTGAGTCGCATCAACGGTGACCGTGAGCATAGACTCCCTGGTAATGTCAGCGCTTGTTTTGAGGGTGTTGAGGGTGAATCACTTCTCCTTTATCTTGATTTAATGGGAATCAGTGCTTCTTCAGGCTCTGCTTGTACTTCAGGTTCACTTGACCCAAGCCACGTGTTACTTTCAATCGGTCTTGTCCATGAAGTTGCACACGGTTCATTAAGACTTAGCTTGTGTGAAGATAATACACCTGAAGAAATGGATTATATTTTAGAAAAATTGCCCCCAATTATTGACCGTCTTCGTGATATGTCACCACTTTGGGAAAAGATACAGAAAGAGAGAGGTATTAACTAATGGAATATTCAGAAAAAGTAATGGAACATTTTACAAATCCACATAATGTAGGTAAACTTGACGATGCTGATGGTGTGGGAGAAGTTGGCAACGCAAAATGTGGCGATATTATGAAAATGTATCTCAAAATTGAGAATGATATTATAGTGGATGTTAAATTCAATACTTATGGTTGTGCGTCTGCAATTGCAACAAGTTCAATCGCAACTGATATGATTAAAGGTCAACCTTTAAGCGAAGCGTTAAAGCTTACAAACAAAGCAGTTGTTGAAGCTCTTGACGGACTTCCTGCAGTTAAAATTCACTGTTCAGTTCTTGCGGAACAAGCAATCAAAGCAGCCGTTAAGGATTATTACGACAAAAAAGGTATTGCATATAATCCTGATGACTTCAAATTTGATGACGACCATCATCATTAATCCTTAAAAGGAAGATTAAAATGACAGTAAAAGAAATGCAAGAAAAAATCTTGCAGTTAAAAAAAGAAAAAGATATCTGCATTCTTGCTCACAGTTATGTTGCTCGTGAAATTATTGAGGTTGCTGATTTTACAGGTGACAGTTTTCAGTTGAGCGTTGAAGCCTCAAAGACCGATGCAAAAATTGTAATTATGTGCGGAGTTCGTTTTATGGCAGAAACCGTAAAAATTCTCTCACCTGAAAAAACAGTTTATATCACAAGTCCTGTTGCAGGTTGCCCAATGGCAGAGCAAATGAGCAAAGAATATATTGAACAGGTTAAAAAAGAAAATCCTGACTATACAGTTGTGGCATATATTAACACAACTGCAGAGCTTAAAACAGTTTGTGATGTCTGTGTAACATCAGCATCAGCAGTTAATGTTGTTAGCAAGTTAGAGAATGATAAAATTCTCTTTATCCCTGACTGTAACTTGGGCGATTTCGTTGCAAAACAATTGCCTGAAAAAACATTTAAGTTTGTAAACGGGGGCTGCCCGATTCATGGCCAAATAACCCAAGAAGATGTTAAAAAGGCAAGAAAGCTTTACCCTGATTCACTTCTTCTTGTGCACCCAGAATGTAAACCTGAGGTTGTAGCAGAAGCTGACTATGTCGGCTCAACAACAGGTATTATGAAATTTGCAAAAGAGAGTAAGCATAAGAATTTTATTATCGGTACAGAAATCAGTATTGCAGAGTCTTTACAGTATGAATGTCCTGATAAAAATTTCTTCGCACTTTCACCAAAACTTATTTGTCCTGATATGAAAGCCACAACCCTTGTTGACCTTTATAACACAATTAAAGGTAACGGTGGCGAAGAAATCACATTAGACAACGAAACAATTAAGAAAGCCAAAAAGTGCATTGATAAAATGCTTGAACTTGGGTGAATATATGAAAAAAGCAGTTATTGCTATGAGTGGCGGAGTTGATAGCTCCGTCGCTGCTTTACTTATGAAAAATGAAGGCTACCAGTGTGTCGGCGCTACAATGCAACTGTATATCGAAGGTGATTGCAGTGATGCAAAAGCAGTTGCCGACAAGTTAGGTATGCCTTTTTATGTTTTTCCACTAAAAGAAGAATTCAAAAAACTTGTAATTGATAAGTTTATTGAATTTTATGAGCAAGGCAAAACACCAAATCCTTGTGTTGAATGTAATCGTACTCTTAAATTCGGTGCTATGATAGACAAAATGCACGAGTTGGATGCCGATTTTGTAGTAACAGGTCACTATGCGAGAATTACTTGTGAAAATGGAGAGTATAAACTAAAAAAAGCCGTTGATGAAAGTAAAGACCAAAGTTATTTTCTTTATATGCTTACACAAGAACAGTTAAAGCATATTAAATTCCCGTTGGGTGAATATACAAAGCCCGAAATCCGTGAAATCGCAGAAGAAAACAACCTTATAACTGCACGAAAAAAAGATAGTCAGGACATTTGCTTTGTCCCTGATGGTGATTATGTAAGTTTTATAAAAAACTACAACAATAAAACTTACCCAAAAGGTCAGTTTATGCATAAAACGGGATTTTCATTTGGGGAACATAAAGGTATAGTAAATTATACAATTGGTCAGCGTAAAGGACTTGGAATTGCATATAAAACACCACTTTATGTACTTAACATTGACCCCGAAACGAACAATGTTATTTTAGGCGACAATGAAGATTTGTTTACAAGCGAAGTAACTGCTAAAAATGTAAATATAATCAGTGGTAAACCAATTACAGAGCCAATTCGTGTATTTGCTCGTGTAAGATACAGACATAAAGAGCAACCCGCAACTGCGTGGCAAGACGAAACTGGCAACTTGCATGTAAAATTTGACGAGCCACAACGCGCAATCACCAAAGGACAATCGCTTGTTATCTTCAACGAAGACGAAGTCCTTGGTGGTGGAGAAATAATATAATTCGTAATTAAACATACTTGTAGGGGCGATTCACGAATCGCCCTTTAATTTTTTTGCCGAATACACTCCCAAAACTACCGAACACTTTTAATATATTGCAAACAAAAAATCAGTGTGATAGTATACACTTGCAAGGAGGATTTTCATGAAACTTCAAATTGTAATTGAACCAAATCGCGACGAGGAAATACTCATATATTCTCATAAAAAAACACAGTTAATAAACGAAATTGAAGAACTTGTTAATAATAACTCTGTTGACTTAATCGGTTATACCGAAAATGAAACAGTAAAACTTAATTTGAATAATATTTACTGTTTCTTCATAGAAGATAACAAGGTTTATGCACTCACAGAAAACGAGAAATACAGACTAAAATCAAGACTTTATCAGTTAGAAGAAAATCTTAATAATAACTTTGTCAAAATCAATCAATCCTGTATAGCAAATATTAAAAAGATTGACCGTTTCAAAGCAACTGTGGGTGGTTCGTTAACTGTGATTTTCAAAAATGGGTATGTGGATTTCGTGTCGCGAAGAAATCTTAAAAACGTAAAAGAAAGGTTAGGTTTGTAATATGAATAAATATGTAAAAGAATTTTTGCATCGTGGTTTAATGTTCAGCGGTTTTGGCCCGATAATTTTTGGAATTATAATTTTTATAGTATCAAAAACAACTGACAATTTTATTCTTGAAGCAGGTGAAGTGCTCATAGGTATAGTGTCAACTTATCTGTTAGCATTTGTTCATGCGGGGGCTTCAGTATTCAATCAGATTGAGCATTGGGGTATAGGAAAATCCTTGCTTTGCCATCTCTCAACACTTTATGTTGCATATTCCATTTGTTATGTAATAAATACTTGGATACCGTTTGAGCCCAAAATGCTCTTGTTATTTACAATGATATTTATGGTGATTTATTTTGTAGTGTGGGGAATTGTATATTTCACAATCAAAGCCACAAGCAAAAATTTCAATGCAAAGCTTAAATAAAAATTACAGTAGGGCGAGGTCTTGACCTCGTCTTTTTTTAAGCAATTGGGGGTGTAGGGATGATTGTTTTTTATGTTGCAATAAATATTCAATTCTGCTACAATAATATAAAATAAATACAAAGGAAAATTTGTTATGAAAACCTACAATCTCAACGGACAATGGAATATGACTCGTGTAGCAACAGGGGACGAATATATTGTAAATGTCCCGTCTGACAACTACACTCAATTACTTGAATTAGGTGTTATTCCTGACCCATATTAT
>CALBKQ010000190.1 GCA_937895645.1 uncultured Clostridia bacterium | reverse complement strand
ACACAATTCTGTATGCTTTAACCATTTTCTGAACATCTGATGACTTGATTGAAACAACAATGTCGTTAAAATCAAACTTTTCTAAAAGCCCAATATGATACATAGCACTTTCAGCCATAGCCTCAGGTGTTGGTGAACCATATTTCGCAAGTAAGTTCTTTTCAAGTGAGCCTGAATTTACACCAATACGGATTGGCACATTGTGAAGACGACAAGCGTCAGCCACTGCTCTTACTTTTTCATCATCACCAATATTACCCGGATTTATTCTGATTTTATCGACACCTGCCGCAACGCTTTCAAGAGCACAACGATAATCAAAATGAATATCAGCAACAACAGGAATATTAACTGCATTTTTTACTGCATAAAGAGTTTTTACTGCTTCCTTATTAGGCACAGTAAGACGGATAATCTGACAACCTGCTTTTTCTAATTCTACAGCTTGTCTAACATTACCCTCGGCGTCTTCTGCCACCACGTTGAGCATTGACTGAACTGATATAGGGTTATTACCACCGATTTTAACATTACCTGCCGTTACAACACGACTTTTTCTGCGTTCTATCATAATTTCACCGTCTTTATGTCTTGATTAAAGTTACAATATCATTAAAAGTTACAACTAACATTAAAAGGAGTAAAAGTGCAAGTCCTGCACCGTGCACATAACCCTCATATTTAGGGTTAAGAGGTTTTCTGCGTATACCCTCAATTACAAGGAAAAAGAGTCTGCCACCATCAAGCGCAGGTAATGGCAAAAGATTAAACACACCAATGTTTATTGAGATGAACGCCATCATTGTAAGGGCAGTTATAAGACCGTCTTTACTCTCTACTGCGCCTGCTGCCGCATCTGCTATAACATTAACTGTACCAACGGGACCTGACAAATCTGTAAGGCCATATCTGCCTGTTATCAAATCAAAAAAACTGAGCCACACAAGTCGAGCTATTGAAGCTGACCGTTTGAATGAATTTTCAACAATATTTAGAAAGTTTGTTTCTTCACCCAATATTACAAAATCGTATGTTATGAATGTGTATTTGCCATCTTTTTCTGTTTTGAAAGTTACATCTTTAAGTTCTACTTCTTCACCATCACGACGAACTACCATTTGGAATACGCCGTCGTCACTGCGTCCCATAAGAAATGAAATATCGGTATCAGAGAATACACGATGACCATCAATTTCAAGGAATTCGTCACCGACTTTAAGTCCTGTCTGTTGACTTATTGCGCCTTCGTGAAACTCTAAAATCTGATTTGTACCGATTAAATCTTCCATTGGAAGCACAGTTGCAACAATCACAAGCCCAAGTATTAAATTCATAATAGCGCCTGCAGCTACTACAATTATTTTCTGCCATACTTTTTTACGGTTAAAGGCATTTTCATCTTGACTTTCTTCGTCTTCACCCTCCATACTTACATAACCACCAATCGGGAGTAAACGGAGTGCGTATAGAGTTTCTCTTTTTTTCTTTTTGAAGATTGCCGGACCCATACCAAGCGAGAATTCATTTACTTTTACTTTGAAGAGTTTTGCAAAAGTAAAATGACCTAACTCGTGGATTGAAATTAAAAGTCCAAAAAATAATATTGCCACTAAAAACGGCCATACTTTAGACCAGAGTTCCAAAAAATCACTGCTTTCCTGAATACTTGATTACTAGATTTCGCGCTTCTTTATCAGCATTATAAACATCGTCAACTGTGTATGTTTCAACTTTTGGAGCATCATTCATAACACGCTCAACAAGTTCACCAATTTCTAAAAATCCGATTTTGCCCTGACGGAACATAAGATTCGCCTGTTCATTAGCACTGTTTGCAAATGCAGGATAAAGACCACCACGGGTAATTGCTTCACGACAGATGTTCATACACTTAAAAGTGTCATAATCGGGTTTATAGAATGTTAGTGTTCCCAATTTTGTCAAATCCAATTCACCTGTAAGAGATTCTATTCTTTCAGGATATGTGAGTGCATACTGAATAGGGATTTTCATATCAGGAAGTCCTAACTGAGCAATAACTGCATTATCGGTATATTCAACTGCTGAATGAATTATACTTTCTCTATGAACTACAATTTCAATCTTTGACGGATGAACCGAGAAAAGCCATACAGCCTCAATAAGTTCAAGCCCCTTATTCATCATTGTAGCAGAGTCAATGGTTATTTTTTGTCCCATACTCCAGTTAGGATGTTTAAGTGCATCTGCAACTGTTACTTTTGAAAGTTCTTCTTTTGTTTTACCAAAGAATGGTCCGCCACTCGCAGTTAGGATAATTCTTTTAAGCGCTCGGTTTGTAGGTTGACCTTGTAAACACTGAAATATTGCAGAGTGTTCTGAATCAATAGGTAAAATATCAACGCTTTTTGCCTTGGCATTATTGGTTACTAAAAGTCCACCTGCAACAAGAGTCTCTTTATTTGCAAGGGCAATTTTTTTATCGCTTTCAATGGCTGCGAGAGTAGGTTTAAGACCTGCCATACCCACAACTGAGTTTATTACTGTATCTGCGCTTTCTACTCTTGCACATTCACAAACGCCGTCAATACCAGAAAGCACTTTTACATCTAAATCACTTACACGGTTTTTAAGCTCCTTTGCAGCACTTTCATCAACTAACGCTGCTATTTGTGGCTTAAATTCACGTATTTGCTCTTCAATTAAATCTACATTAGAATATGCCGAAAGCGCGGAAACAGAGTAACCGCACTTTCTTGCTGTTTCAAGGCTTTGAGTACCGATTGAACCGGTTGAGCCTAATATGCTTAAATTTTTAGTAATCATCAAATCACTACTCCGAAAATATTGATAATCGCATAAAGTGCCACAAGCACAAACACTTCACTGTCAAATCTGTCCATAACGCCACCGTGACCCGGAACAAGATTGCTGAAGTCTTTGATTTCATAATTACGCTTAAGGGCAGAGAATGTCAAATCACCACAAACGCCGATAAGTGACAACGGAACTGACATTAAAATAATTGCAAGATAATTGTTGTGTGGCTTTGCAAAAACAAGATTATCAAATACTGCATAAAGAATTACATTTGCAACAATACAACCGAGCGTACCACTTATTACTCCCTCAATAGTCTTTTTAGGGCTGATTTTTGGTGCCAGTTTGTGTTTACCGAAAAATCTTCCGCCAAAATATGCAGAAGCATCACTTATCCACGCACAGAACATAGCAAACAATATAAGAAACAGCCCATGTTCAGTTGTATAATTCTGTTCAGGGAAGATTTTATCAATATCTCTTAAATACAGAAGTACGGTAACTGCAAGAGGAAGTCCCAATGAGCCTAAAAGCACCATTCCCACATCTGAAAACTTTGTGTTTTCATAACCTATAAGCATTAAAATAAACAATGCAAGAATATAAAGGCAAATAAGATATACAGGACTTAAATTCAATGCAAAACCACTTAACAAATGACTATATTCATAATAAACGGGCACAAGTGCTGCAACAACAAGGCTTAATGCAAACATAGGTTTATTTTTAAGGCTTATTGCTTTATTGATTTCAACTGCAACCATTACGCAAACTATTGCACCAATTACAAGAAAAAGTGGTGTATTGCGGATACAAAGTGCAAGAACACCTGCCCCTGCACATAAAAGTCCAAAAACAATTCGTTGTTTCATATAAAAAATCCTTTTTCAGATATTATTTTCATACCCCGCCAAAACGTCTGTTACGCTTTTCAAATTCCCTCAAAGCTTCAATAAGATTTTCTTCTGTAAAATCTGGCCAGAGCACATCTGAAAACCAAAATTCAGAATAAGCAGACTGCCATGTTAAAAAGTTTGACAATCTGTATTCCCCGCTTGGTCTGATAATAAGGTCAGGGTCAGGTGATCCTGCTGTGTATAAAGAATCTGAAATCATTTCTTCAGTAATATCATCAACACTTATTTCACCAGACTTTACTCTTTCTGCAATCTTTTTAACACCATCAGTAATTTCGTGGCGTCCTCCATAATTGATTGCAAGGTTCAATATAACTTTTGTCTCATACTGTGTGCCGTTTTCAATCTGGTTCATAAGAGAAAGTATATCTTCAGGAATACCTTTACGGTCACCTAAAAAGCAAAGTTTAATGCCTTTTTCTTCATTTTCTGCCTGACGTTCTTCTGCCTCACGCAAATACTCACGAAAAAGTTGCATAATAGCGTCAACCTCTTCTTGAGGTCTTTTCCAGTTCTCAGTAGAAAAGGCATAGAAAGTCATACATTTTATTCCAACATCTGCGGCAAATTCACCTATTCTGCGGAATGTTTTTGCACCTTCAATATGACCTTTATATCTTGGTAGATTTCTTTGTTTTGCCCATCTTCCGTTACCATCCATAATAATACCGATATGTTGAGGTAAAACGGAAAATTGTGGTATATTTTTCTTATCCATAACTATTCATAATGGCAAATTATGGGCGAGTCGCCTCGCCCATAAAACCAATTATATCTCCATAATCTCTTTTTCTTTTTTATCAGAAACTGTGTCGATTTCTTTAATGAAGTCGTCAGTGATTTTCTGGATTTTTGTTTCTGCATTCTTCTGGTCATCTTCAGTAATTTCACTGTTCTTCTTCATATTCTTGATTTTATCCATTGCATCACGACGGATTGAACGGATTGCAACCTTTGAATCTTCTGCAATACGGCTTACATCTTTGCAGAGTGCCTTTCTGCGTTCCTCTGTAAGAGGTGGAAATGTAAGACGGATAACCTTACCATCATTCATTGGGTTAATGCCAATATCAGAAGCCTGAATTGCTTTTGAAATTGGGTTAATTGTGCTAACGTCCCAAGGTTGAATAATAAGAATTCTACCTTCGCTTACTGAAACTGCAGCCATCTGCTGAATTGGTGTTGGCACACCATAATAATCAACCTGAATTTTATCAAGGATTGCAGGGGTTGCTCTTCCTGCACGCATTCCTGCATACTCTTTTTCAAGAGCACCTATGGTTTTTGTCATTTTTTCTTTCATTGTATCAAAAACTGTATTCATAAATCTATCTCCTTTATTGTTTTTCAGAAACTACAACTGTACCCACATTTTCGCCTTTAACTGCCTTAACCATATTTTCAGGCTGTTGAAGATTGAACACGAGAAGTGGAATATTGTTATCACGGCAAAGAGATGCTGCAGTACTATCCATAACTGCAAGACCTTTGCTTAAAATATCCTGATGAGTAATCACATCATACTTAATTGCGTCATCAAAACGGTTAGGGTCTTTATCATAAACACCGTCAACATTTGTTGCTTTGAAGATAATATCAGCACCAATTTCTGCTGCACGAAGTGCTGCAGCTGTATCAGTTGAGAAGAATGGGTTACCTGTACCACAACCAAAAATTACAACTCTGCCTTTTTCAAGGTGACGCTTTGCACGGTGGCTGATATAAGGCTCAGCAATTTTATTCATTTCAATAGCAGTCTGAACACGAACGATTACGCCCATCTGTTCAAGTGAATCAGCAAGTGCTAATGAGTTCATAACAGTTGCAAGCATACCGATGTGGTCAGCTCTTGTTCTGTCCATATCACCGCTTGAACGCCCACGCCAGAAGTTGCCGCCACCAACAACAATACCAATTTCTACACCCAAATCAGCCATTTCTTTAACTGCTGCACAAACGCTGTTTACAGTATTAAAGTCGAAGCCGTGCTTGTTTTCACCTGCAAGGACTTCACCGCTGATTTTCAAAAGGACTCTCTTATATTTAGGTTCCATAAAAAACACCTCCGTGGTAACAGTTTAATCGGTTACCATATTTAGTATATTTTACCCTAAAATCCGCGTTATGTAAAGAGGATTTTTCAACAATTACTGTATAAATTATTATACAAATTAAGCATTGACTAAAACAGTTCTACAATATATAATTAAATGGTATAATTTTGATTTAATAATTATTTTGGAGTGTAAAAAATGTCTGTATCTTTTAACATTGAGACAATTCGCAACATCTTTGATATTAAAGGTGAGTTTGTTGAATATAAACAGAATACAAATGGTCATGTAAACAGTACTTTTATTCTTAAATTCAGTGAAAATGGCGAAATCAAAAAATATGTTTTGCAGATGATTAGTACTGATATTTTCAAAAATCCCGAAGGACTTATGAGTAATATTGTAGGTGTTACAAACCATATCCGTAAAAAGAATGAAGAAATGAACACCCCATGGGTTGACAGATGTACTCTTACATTCTTGCCTACTACACAGGGTAAATATTACTACATAGACGAAAACAACAACTGTTGGCGTGTTTATAAATTTATTGATGATGTTTACACTTGCAACATCATTGACAATGCAGAGGTATTTTATAACGCCGGTAAATCATTCGGTGAATTTCAGAATTTACTTGCTGACTATGACATTAACTCACTTTACGATACAATCGAAAACTTCCATAACACGGTTTCACGATTTGCAGATTTCAAAAAGGCAGTTGACGAAAACCTTTCAGGTAGACTTCACAACGTAAAAGACGAAGTTGAATTTGCTGTTGCAAGAGAAAAAGATACTCATATACTTGTAGATTTAATTGCAGAAGGCAAATTGCCACTTCGTGTTACACATAACGATACAAAACTTAACAATATTCTTTTTGACAACGAAACTGATAAGGGCATTTGCATTATTGACCTTGATACAGTTATGCCGGGGCTTTCACTTTATGATTTTGGTGATAGTATCCGTTTTGGTGCAAATACTGCTGCAGAAGACGAAAAAGATGTCAGCAAGGTAAGCTTGAGTCTTCCACTTTATGAAGCATACGTTAAGGGCTATTTAAGTAGCGCAAAAGATGCACTAACAGACCTTGAAAAAGAACTTTTGCCATTCGGCGCAAAGCTTATGACTTATGAATGTGGAATAAGATTTTTAGCAGATTACTTAAATGGAGATACTTATTTTAAAATTCACCGCGTGAATCATAACCTTGACAGATGCAGAACACAGTTTAAACTTGTGGAAGACATGGAAGCAAAATGGGCAACAATGCAGGATATTGTAAAAAAATACAGCAAGTAAACAGCTAGTAGGGAGGATGTTTAATATGGCAAAGATTTTGATTACAGGTGGAGCAGGCTATATCGGAAGCCACACATGTGTGGAATTGTTAGAAGCTGGATATGATGTGGTGGTTGTAGATAACCTTTACAATGCAAGTGAAGAATCCTTAAAAAGAGTAGAAAAGATTACAGGAAAGACTGTGACATTTTATGAAGCAGACCTTTTAGACAAAGAAGCATTAGAAAAAATCTTTG
>CALBKQ010000189.1 GCA_937895645.1 uncultured Clostridia bacterium | reverse complement strand
GCTTGTGTAGCACAGTTGGTAGTGCAGCTCATTCGTAATGAGCAGGTCGCGTGTTCGAGTCACGTCACAAGCTCCAAATATAAAAATCCCGTTAAAAAATGACGGGATTTTTGCTCTTTTTCAACCTTTATTTTGTGCATTCTGTTATTGAAAACGAAAAATAATAGTGCTATAATCTAAAGTTGTAAAAGTAGGTGATACTATGAATGAAAACATTGTTGGTGCAATAATTACATTTGCACTCGGTGTTGGTGTTGCAAGTGTAAATTTCTTGCTTTCAAAAGCAATCCTTATAAAACAGCCTGAAAAATATGCTTTAGGTACAATTATCAGACAAATTACGCAGATTATATATATCGTTGCAGTTTATTTTGTGTCAACAGTTGCCCCTTGGGATATGTGGTATATGATTGTAGGCGCCGTTCTCGGTGTAACAATACCTATGGTTTATTTCACACATAAACTGTTGCAGTTAAATCAGACTGCCCCACCAAAAGATAATAAGAAAGAGGGTGAAGATAATGGGTGAAGCGTCAGAAGTAGTAATTAAACTATTCGGTTTTCTTGATGTTACGGGTGAAGTAATAGCAATGTGGATTATTCTTGGCATTGTTGCAATTATTTCGTTAATTGTAAAATCAACTCTTAAAGAGCGTCCCGGCAAGTTTCAGAATATTATTGAATGGTGCGTTGAATACCTTGACAATTTCTTTACTGACCTTTTAGGCAAGAAAAAAGCCCGTCAGAATTTCACATTCTTGGCATCTTTATTCATTTTCATAATCTTCGGTAACTATTCAGGTCTTATCCCTGGCGTTGGTATGACAGATTATGTTAAAGCCCCAACAGCGTCACTTTCAGTTACAATCGCCCTTGGCGTAATTGTATTCGTGTTCTTACAGGCTTCTGGACTTAAACACGGCGTTAAACATTATTTTAAGCGTTTCGTGTCACCTATCTTCATTATGTTACCATTGCTTGTGCTTGACGAATTTATTAAACCAGCCTCTTTGGCACTTCGTCTTTACGGTAACATTTTCGGTGAAGAAATGGTTACACACCAACTTTATGAAATTTTGCCTATCGGCGCACCTGTTGTAATGATGGCTTTATCATTACTTTTCTGTGCATTACAGGCAATGGTTTTTACAATGCTCGTCTCAATCTATTTAGACGAAGCAACTGAAGAAGAATAAAAAAGTTTTTAATATAAAGGAGTAATTATTATGTCAACATCTTTAATCGCACTCGCAGCAGCACTTGCAATCGCACTTAGTACAATCGGTCCTGCTATTGGTCAGGGTATGACTGCAAAAGCAGCTATGGAAAGCATTGCTCGTCAGCCTGACGCTGCAAAAGACATCCGTTCAACTCTTATTATCTCAATGGCTCTTATGGAAGCTCTTACAATCTACGGATTACTTATTGCTTTCATGCTTGTTTCAAAGATATAAGTAATTTAAGGTGATATAAAAATGAGCATACAGATATCCGTTATAATATGGACTGTAATCTGCTTTTTACTGTTAATGCTTATTCTTCACAACTGGTTGTTCAAACCGGTTTTAGATGTTATGGAAAAACGCCGTAACCGTATAGAAAAAGTAAAAGAAAAGCAACTTGAAGTACAGCGTCTTACAGAAGAGTACGAAAAGAAACTTCAAGAGCGTAAACTGGCTTTCTTAAAAGAACAAAAAGCAAATGCCGATTTAGAAATCGAAAAAATTCACGCTGACAGTAAAAAATCAGTTGAGTCTGCAAAAGCAATGAGACTCAGCACATACGAAACATACCGTGAAGAATGTGCAAAAGAGTGCTCAAGAATTCTTGCAACAGCGGAAAACTCAACAAAACAGATTGCAGAAATATTTGCAGACCGACTTATTAACCAACCAAGGATAAAATAAAATGGAAATTCAATATGTAATAATAAACTTTTTACTTCTGGTGGGAATTGTTGCAATTTTGGGAAAAAAAATTATTTTGTCAATTTTCCGCCCCCGCCGTGAAAGAATTGAAAATGAACTTAATGAAGCTGAATTAATTGAGAAAACCCCTTTGCCAGAATACAAAGAGGTTTCTTTAAGTGCGCCTGAAAATCAACCTGAAAACTCTGCAATTCTTGACGCAAAAAAAGACGCAGAACATAAAATAAGACAAATTCAGACTTTTGGTGCAAGAGAATGCCACGAGGTACACCGTGAAACTATTGAAAAAGCACGAAAAAGTCTTATGGGTGCTATGAGTGTAAATGTGGCAAAACTTTGCAAAACTGAGCCATATTTTACTGCAATCCGTAATGAAGAATCTGCTCTTGTTGACGAAATCCTTTCTCAAATTAAACTCACACCAGGTGATATGGCATATCTTAAAAGACACGATGTGCTTTATGTTACCCTTACATCTGCTTATAAATTAGATGATTCTCTTGTTAAGAAAGTTGACAAAGCAACTACTGAACTACTTAATACTGTAAACGGTAAAACTTCACTTTGGGTACGTGAGGACGAATCCCTTATTGGCGGACTTCGTTTGCGTATTGGTGACACTGTTTATGACGCTACAATTAAAGAAGAACTTTATCACTTTGAAAAGCATTTGACAAAAGTGCCTATCGAAGATACTGATGCAGGCGCTGAACTTCTTAAAGAATTCAAAGAATTGGCGTTTGAGTTTGCTCCTAAAATATATAAATATCAGTTAGGTCGTGTTATGACAATTTCTGACGGTATCTGTTGGATGGACGGTCTTGCAGACATTATGTACGGCGAAGTTGTTGAATTTGACTGTGGTGAACGCGGTATGGTTCTTGACATTCAACAGGACCGTATTGGTTGCGTAATCTTCGGCGAATACGAACACATTGACAGTGGTAGCCCTGTCCGTCGTGTAGGCAGAATCGCATCTGTTCCTGTAGGCGAAGGCTTACTTGGACGAATTGTTGACTCTGTTGGCAACCCTATTGATGGTATCGGTACTATTGAGTTTACTGAAAGACGACCAATCGAATGTGACGCTCCTGCAATTCTTGACCGTGCACCTGTTAACTCACCACTTCATACAGGTATCAAGGCTATTGACGCACTTGTGCCAATCGGTAAAGGTCAGCGTGAACTTATTATCGGTGACCGCCAGACAGGTAAATCTGCAATTGTTATTGATACAATCCTTAATCAAAAAGGTAAAGATACAATTTGTATTTATGTTGCAATCGGACAGAAAGAAACTCTTATTTCTGAAATTCAGGAAACTCTTGAAAAATACGATGCAATGAAATATACAACTATTGTTGCTGCTACTGCGTCAGGTTCTGCCGCATCACAGTATATTGCTCCATTTGCAGGCACTGCTATGGCTGAATACTTTATGTATGCAGGTAAAGATGTTCTTATAATCTATGACGACTTATCAAAACACGCAGTTGCATATCGTGAATTGTCACTTCTTCTTCACAGACCATCAGGCCGTGAGGCTTACCCTGGTGACATTTTCTATCTTCATTCAAGACTTCTTGAACGCTCTGCTCACTTGTCAGATGAACTCGGCGGTGGCTCAATTACTGCTATGCCGATTATTGAAACTCTTGCAGGTGATATTTCTTCATATATTCCGACTAACGTAATTTCTATTACTGACGGTCAGATTTTCCTTGACTCTGAGCTTTATAACGAAGGTCAGCGCCCTGCTATCAATGTTGGACTTTCAGTTTCCCGTGTTGGTAGTGCAGCACAGACCAAACTTATGAAACAGGCGTCTTCAAATCTTCGTACAAAACTTGCGCAATATCGCGAACTTGAAGATTTTACACAATTCGGCACTGATATTGATGACGAAACAAAGGCGACTCTTGACTATGGTAAGCGTCTTATGGAAGCGCTTAAACAAAACCGTTATCATCCTGTTGAGGACTGGAAACAGGCATTATTGCTTTTCGCCGTTTCTGAAGGTTATTCAAAATCTTTTGAAGTTCATGAAACTGAAGAATTTGAGCGTGGCCTTTATGAGTACTTTGAAAACAACTGTCCTGACCTTACAAATGAACTTAAATCAGGCAGAAAAATGTCAAATGAAGTTATGGAAAAAGTTAAAGCAGCTTTAACTGAATACGCAAAGAGGTCTTAATTATGCCCGCAATTCAAGTGTTAAAAAAGAAACTGCGTGGCATACAGTCAACGCAGAAAATATCAAAGGCAATGAAGACAATTTCTTCAATAAAGATTTCTCAACTTACCACAGTTTATAACAACTATAACGAATACGGTAATCAGTGTGAGAAACTTTATGAAGAATATAAAACTGACTTGTTGGGTGCTTTACCACCTATGAACGAGAACGCACCTGTATGCTACATTGTGATAGCCTCAAACAAGGGTTTGTGCGGTGGATTCAATTCAGATTTGCTTAAATTTGCCCATGAAGAAATTGATAAATCTGAAAAAGAACATATTCTTATTGCAGTTGGCAAACAGGCAATTACCTATTGTAACAATAAGCACATAAATTATGAAAACTCGTTTATTTTCGGTGATATTCCCGATTACAGCGAGGCTAATGAGTTGCTTGACCATATAATAGATTTACGAAAATCACAGAAAATATCATCAGTTAAGGTAATTTACCAGAAATATACCAATATGATGAAACAAACACCTTGTGTTCAGGATTTATTCTGTGATGATAATATTAAAGCTAAAAGCAAAACTTTGCTTATGCCTGATAAACAAATGGTGATTGAAAATGTTGCTCCCGTAGTTTTTCAATCAATATTCTATAAATTATTACTTGAAGTCGCTCTTGGCGCTAACGCATCAACACTTATGACAATGCGTTCTGCCTATGACACTGCCACAGAATACTGTGCACAGTTAGAGAGCGAAATCAACAGACAACGCCAGAGTGCAGTTACAGCCGATGTGCTTGAAACTGCGTCTGAGCATAACGAGTAAGGAGGTAACTGATATGTCAAGAGGCTCTGTGGGAATGGTATTAAGAATAACAGGTCCGGTTGTTGATATTTTGTTTGACGCAACGGAAGTCCCTGATATTTTCCACGCAGTTACCATTGAATATAACGGTAAAAAACACGTAGTTGAAGTTTCTCAACACCTTGGCAACGGTGAAGTAAGATGTATTTCTATGCATCCTACTGATGGCTTGTCACGAGGAATGAGTGCAATAGATACAGGTGAACCTATTACAGTTTGTGTTGGTGAAGAAACACTTGGCAGAATGGTTAATGTTATTGGTGAACCTATTGATAATGGTGAAGAAATCAAAACTGATTTCAGATGGCCAATTCATCACCCTGCGCCACCATTTGCAGACATTGTTGCATCAAAAGAGATTCTTGAAACAGGTATTAAAGTTATTGACCTTATGACACCTTATGTTCGCGGTGGTAAAATCGGTCTTTTCGGCGGTGCTGGTGTTGGTAAAACTGTGCTTATTATGGAGCTTATCCGTAACGTTGCTTTTGAGCATAATGGTTACTCTGTATTCGCTGGTGTTGGTGAGCGTTCACGTGAAGGTAATGACCTTTGGAACGAAATGAAGCAGTCTGGGGTTATTGATAAAACTGCACTTGTTTTCGGTCAGATGAATGAAACTGCCGGTGCAAGACTTCGTGTGCCACTTGTTGGTCTTACAATGGCTGAATATTTTCGTGAAAACACTCACAAAGACGTTCTTTTGTTTATTGATAATATTTTCCGTTTCACTCAGGCAGGTAGTGAAGTTTCTGCCCTCTTAGGCAGAATGCCATCTGCCGTTGGTTATCAGCCTACACTTGCATCTGAAATGGGTAAATTGCAAGAGCGAATCGTTTCAACCGGTAACGGCTCAATCACATCAGTTCAGGCAGTTTATGTACCTGCTGACGACCTTACTGACCCTGCTCCTGCAACAACATTCTCTCACCTTGACGCAACAACAGTTCTTTCAAGAAAAATTGTTGAACTTGGTATTTACCCTGCTGTTGACCCACTTGAATCTTCTTCAAGAATCTTATCCCCTGACTTTGTTGGTGATAAGCACTTCCGTATTGCTAAAGAAACACAGCGTATTCTTCAAAAATACACAGATTTACAAGATATTATTGCAATTCTTGGTATGGATGAACTTTCAGAAGAAGACAAAACTACCGTTAAGCGTGCCCGTCGTGTGCAACGCTTTATGAGTCAGCCATTCCACGTTGCTGAAAGCTTTACAAGTTATAAAGGTGTGTTTGTGCCTGTTGAAAAGACACTTCACGGTATGGAGTGTATTCTTGGTGGCGAGTGCGACAATATTCCTGAACAGCATTTCTTAATGTGTGGCACTATTGACGACGTTTATGCCAAAGCACATGAATAAAGGGGTGTTGTTATGCAGTTGATTATTGCTACCCCAAAAGGCTCACTCTCACCTATTGAATGCGACTCTGTTCACTTGAATATTTGTGACGATGCAAATGGTAAAAACGGCGGTAATTACGGTATCAGAAAAGGTCATGTAAAAGCACTTTT
Organism: uncultured Clostridia bacterium; assembly: GCA_937895645.1. Taxonomy (GTDB): domain Bacteria; phylum Bacillota; class Clostridia; order Oscillospirales; family Acutalibacteraceae; genus Fimenecus. The sequence goes on along the minus strand of CALBKQ010000189.1, from coordinate 953 downwards.
CTCACTTGAAAAAGGTAATGTGACTGCACTCCTAAATGGTAAAACCGTGTATTCTGCCACTACAACAAAAGGCTTTGCAACAGTTGATAATGATAAAATTACTATCGTGGTTGAAGAAGTTATAGAATAACCTAAAAGAGACGCATAGCGTCTCTTTTTTCTTGACAGAATCTATCTTTATATGATATACTGAAGTCAGAACATATAAGGAGGGTTTATTATGGCAAAGACATTAGTTGATTTTCGTGCTGAACAAGGACTTTACTTAAAAGATTTGGCAGCAATTCTTGAAATTAGTGAAGAAGAACTTCGCGCCGTTGAAGAATCAGGTACAGTACCTGCTGAAATAGGGCAAAGACTCATTTTGCACTACGCTTTGCCTGAAGATTACTTCTCACTTCCTGATTATAATCACAGAAAAGTAAACTCTATAAAAAAGACACCTGAAAAACCTATGCGTTATTTTGAGATAGTGTCTTTTGTTGCAATGTTGATTGCAGGATTAATTTCTAATCTTCCTCAATTTTTATATTCAATGATACGAATGTTTATATCTTTTTTCTCTGCAATGTCAGATAAAGATATAGCTTTGAAAGAAACAAGTCCTATATTTAATTTTTTAGATTCTATTTTCGGCGCAGTTGTTATTATTCTTTTTGGTGTATTCTTTGCAAAATATATTACAAAGCGTACAACCTTTGAGGGTAATATTGCAAAATACAGATTCTTTTATTACACATGGACCGCTATTGCGGCAAGTATTCCGCTAACAATCGCCAGTCTTATTACAACTGTTGTACTCAACAAAGTTCAGACCGGTCCGGACCCGTCATCATCAATGGACATAACACTTGCAATGAGTTCGATTGTATCAGTTGTCAGTTTTGTCATGTCTGTTCTTGCGGCATATCTCTGTGCAAGACTTCTTAATGCCGCCGCTTTTTATGATGAAG
>CALBKQ010000188.1 GCA_937895645.1 uncultured Clostridia bacterium | reverse complement strand
CAGATTATGTATATGCTTATCAGAATTTTACCAATCTTCCTGCTGGCACATATACATTCTCTTGTTATGTTAACACTTATGGCATTACTGCAACAGGCAAAGGTGTGCATGTAGGTTATAGAGTATTAGACGCTAATGGAACAATTACTAAGAACGGTGCAACTGAACCAATTATGTCAACAGATGGTTGGGAACGCATGAGTGTTACCTTCGATGTTGCAGAGGGTGAAACAGTACGAATTGTAACAGGCTTTGCATATGGCTCGCTTAATGGTGCCGGAACAGCTTGGTTTGATGATTACCAACTTGAAAAGAGTGCAGGACCGAGCAGTTATAACCTTCTTGATAACTCAGGCTTTACAAACGGTAAAAACGACTGGTCTAATTCGGCAACACTTACAACAATTAGTGATTTACCAGGCTTTACAAAAGCTATTTCCAAAGTTGGCTCACCAACTGAAGAGTGGCTTGGGCTTTCACAGTTCGTTTACCCAATCAACGGTAAAAAAGGCGATGTTTTTAGCATAGGCTCGTGGATTAAAGCCGACTCAGCACCTATAAACGACCTTAAATCAGGCGATACATATAGCCCACGCTTTGCCCTTGCTTTACATTTCTATAACAGTTCGGGTACATGTATTGGTACAGAAGAAATAGCAGTAAACGACGACCTTAATACATGGCAGTTCGTTTCGGGTAAAATAATTGCACCAGCAGATTACAGTTATTGCTGTTTTGAAGTAATTTATTATAGCAATATCAACACTGTTATGATGACAGGTGGATTCTGTTATCGTGAAGAATTCGGTCAGACTTACGACTATGACGAAAACGGTAATGTGGCATCTGTTGTGGACATTTCAAACTCAAAGTCAAGCTTTGCATTCAAGGGCGACCAGATGGCAAAAATGCTTAATCCATCAGGTAGTGAGTATTTCTATTCTTATGATGACGAAACTAATAATCTTAATTATGCACTTTCTTCTGATGGTCAGGAGTATAGCTTTGAATATGACAATAAAGGTAATGTAACAAGTTCTGAAATTATTGCAAGAAAGCCTGTAACAACACTTGTGGCAGGTAAAGAGTATATTATTGTCAACGCATATTCGGGTAAAGCACTTGATAGCGGTGATGTTGGCACTCCAAGTTATGATACGGTTACAAGTTCATACAATCCTGAAACAATATATCAAAATTGGAAATTAGAAGAAACAGGTACAGCAGATGTTTACAAAATAGTTCCGGTTGCTTTTTCACAGTATTATCTTGAAGTACAAGGTAATGCCGCTGATGATGGTAGGGTAATACAAATTTATACACCGAATACACTCCCTTGTCAAAAGTTCAAGATTCTTAAAAACAATGGAGAAAACACCTATACGATTTATACAGGCATATCAAACTATTCAAAGGCAATTGATGCTCAATATGAAGGAAAAGACCTTGAAGAAAATCAGGTTGCAAAACAAAAAACAGTTATTGCGTCAAACCTTGATGAAAGTGTTAAGTGGTACTTCTACCCTGTAGAAGAAACAGAAGAAAAAACAATTTCAACCTCTGCAACTTATACAGATGACAAAAACTTTGTCAGCACAATGACAGACCAGCGTGGCAATGTAACCACATACAATTACAATCAGACTAAAGGCACATTAACATCAGTTACTGACGCTAAAAACAATACAACAAGTTATGTGTATAATGCAAACACTAACGCATTACAGTCAGTAACATCAGGTGGAATGACAAACAGTTATACTTATAACAACGACCGTTTAACTGATATTATTGTAAATGGTAGCACTCGCTATAAGTTCCTTTATGATGCTTTTGGCAGAACAACAGCAACACAGGTCGGTAATGGCACAACATACAAGAATCTGTCAACACTTCAATATAATAACAAAGGTTTGTTATCAAAGCAGACCTATGGTAACGGCGATTACATATCTTTTGGCTATGACAATCTTGACAGATTGGTAAATAAGAGTTACAATGGCAGTAGTACAGATAAAGTTCAGTATTTTTACGGGGCTGACGGTAATGTGGCACAGACTATTGATTTCTCAACAAATACCCGTACAAAATATGTTTACGACCTTGCCGGAAGACTTGTCAGCACAAGGGATTACACAAACGGTGTATCTGAACATTCAGCACTTAAATCCTTTGTTGAATACACTTATGCTGATAAAACCAACTACCTTACAGGCATTAAGCATTTTAACGCTTTAGGTACACAAAATATCGGCTACCGTTACGGCAATATGGCAAACGGCGAAATGCCTGATGTAATCTACGGTGTAACTTGGAATGGTACTGAAAAAGTAAATTATACTTATGATTCTTTAGGTAGATTAACTAACAAAAATGTTAATTCAGTACTTAACAACAATTATTCATACGTAGATGTTAATAGTACAAAAACCACTACCCTACTCTCTTCACTTTCAACCGTAGCAGGTACATATACATATACCTATGATTCACTTGGTAATATTACTTCAATAAATGACGGAACATATACAACAAGTTATGAATATGATGACCTCAATCAACTTGTCCGTGAAAACGACCAAAAAGCAGGAGTTACATATACTTACGAGTATTCAAACGGTAACATAACCTCGAAAAAAGAATATGCATATACTACAGGTGATTTAGGTGCTTTACAAGATACTATTACTTGGAATTATGCAGATTCAACTTGGGGCGATTTGTTAACAAGCTTTGATGGTACATCAATTACCCATGACGAAATAGGCAATCCTATTACTTACGGTAACTATACAATTAACTGGAACGGCAGACGTCTTGAAAGCATAAATTGGAACGATACTGAAGTTCTTTCTTATGAATACAACATTGACGGTCAGCGTGTTTCAAAGACTTATGAGGGCATTACAACCCAATATTTCTACAATGGCGATATTCTTGCAGGTGAAAAGACAGGTAATAATGTTATTATCTATATGTATGATAATAACGGAGATATTTTCGGTTTCACTTACAACGGAACAGAATATTATTACATAAAGAATGCTCAGAATGACGTTGTTGCTATTGCTGATGCAAGTGGTAATGTTGTTGTCAGGTATTATTACAACGCTTGGGGCGAAATTATTGATTGTGTTGATAACACCACAGTTGAACTTTCAAGCATAAACCCAATTACATACCGTAGTTATTATAACGATAATATCGTTGGTATGGATATGTACTATCTCAATTCAAGATATTATATGGCGGATTGGGGTAGGTTTGTGAGTGCGGATGGTATTTATGATACTAATACAGGTATGTTATCTCATAATATGTTTGCATATTGCAATAACAATCCTGTTAATATGGTTGATAGTGAGGGTACAGGACCACTATGGAATCTTATTAAGAATGCATGCAAAAAGATATATAAAATTGTTACTGGAAAGGAATATGAAAAACAAGGTGTTGCAAAGACTACTTTTGACACATCAAAGACCGTAGTAAATGCAGTAGATGCATATGGTGAAGCACGTAGTAATGCTCGACAAGATTATATTACTCATGTTGAAAATGTAGTTAATTACAACAACAATAAGGGCATTGAATTAAAAACTTTTAATAATGCTAAACTTAATTTAAATCCAGAAAGCTATTATGCAAGACGTGCATATCAAGGAATGTATACGTATGCATTGGGTGAAGGTTATAATTTAAAAAACATGACTTGGAAGGATGTTCAAAACTATCCTGAATTAGAAAAAAACCTCATAGGCATTTACTGTATATGGGACCAGGATACTGTAGATTCAATAGCTACTGTTTACGGTGTAGACTGGAGCGTTGAACAAGGTTCAGCAATCTTTTTTTAATTAGGAGGTACGAGTTATGAAGAAAATTGGTTTAGTATTATTGATGATATTACTTGTTGCTAGTTTAACTTTTATTAGTTATTTGAATAGCAATGATTATTTAGTTGATAAAATTGATGAACTATATCTATCAGAGGATTATGGCAAGATTAGTGAGGAATACGGAGAATTTTTTGCTAATAAGGATTACAAACAAATTTTAGTGGAGATATATGACAATTCATATGAAGATTATTTGTTCTCATATGAAACGAAATATTTAGTATCTTTACTTGCTATCAATGATACTGATAAATTTGTCGATAACTTTAAGAGGTTTATAAAAGAATTAGATTATATAGATACAATTTATTTTATTCAACTTTTCTATGATACAATTAACATTGAGACAATTCAGAAAGATGAATTACATAAATCAATAGTTGAATTGTTGAATGCAACAGAAAGTAAGTTTGAAGATTTGAACTTAAGTAATCACTATACTTCAATGTTATGTTTTTTGAATTTTTCTATTGAAAATGATACAAAAAGCGATAGTTTAATACAAAAATTGCAACTTGAATTGGATGATGAGTTCAAAGACTTTTGGGACGATGAATGCTTGAAGTTTTGTGGCTCTTTGTTGTTGAATAAAAACTATGACAGATTTAATACAGTTTTTATAAATGCTTATAATAATGAATTTTCATCAACAAAAAGTATTGCAATTATGATAAATCAACTGGGTTACGATAATGAACAACTACAAGTTTTATCAAAAGTGTTAAAAGATGTATCTAATATTCAAGAAAAAGAAAATAGAAAAGAAGCGTTCGAAATATTGTCTAACTTAGCAGAAACAGAAAAGACAGGGTAGCAGGAACACAGAGGGACGGTTCTTCTGTGTTCGATGATTAACGATTAAGTAGGGG
>CALBKQ010000187.1 GCA_937895645.1 uncultured Clostridia bacterium | reverse complement strand
CTTTAAGGTCTTGTGATGAAGAGAAACCAATATTGTTACCGAATGACATCTTCATAACTGCTTCGCCAATACCGTGCTCAACTGCCCAAGAAGCTTTAACCTTACCCTCTTTACAAAGGTTATGGAATGCATCCCATGTAGCTTTAAGGCTATCAGCACTCTCGTCAATTGAACCAAAGAGATAGACAGGATGATTTGCCTCTTTGAATTCAGGGCTAATAACATCTTGCTTTTTAATTGGAGCAATAGCAAAAGAAATAAGTGTTGGCGGAACATCCTTATCAAGGAATGTACCAGACATTGAGTCTTTACCACCAATAGCTGCAGCACCTAATTCTAACTGAGCATCAAGCGCGCCAAGAAGAGCTGCAAATGGCTTGCCCCAATGTTTAGGTTCGGTTTTAAGTCTTTCAAAGAATTCCTGTAATGTAAGATATACAAGTTTATAGTCACAACCTGCAGCAACAAGTTTTGCAACAGAGTTGTAAATTGATGCATGAGCACCAGTATATGGGTCAACTGAAAGATGGTCAGGGTCACATCCCCAACTAAATACGCTAGCCTGGTCAGTTTCCTGTCCCGGAAGAACAGGTAAAACGGCAGCCATAGACTGAGTAGGAGTAAGCTGACGCTTACCACCATAAGGCATTACAACACTACCTGCACCGATAGTTGAGTCAAATCGTTCAACAAGACCTCTCTGGCTTGCTGTACGAAGGTCAGATGCCATTTCACGTAATGAACTATACATAGCTTTACTTAAAACAGAAAGGTCTTTTTCTGTAACTACTACGTCCATGTGTTTTACTGCACCGTTTGTGTCAAGGAACGCACGGCTAAGGTTAGCAATAACATTGCCTTTCCATTTCATTACCATACGTTCTTCTTCTGTAACTACAGCAACGCGGTATGCTTCAAGGTTTTCTTCTTGTGCAAATGCAATAAATTTATCTGCATCTTCTGCTGCAACAACAACTGCCATACGTTCTTGTGATTCAGAAATAGCAATTTCTGTACCGTCAAGACCTTCATATTTTTTACGTACTGCATCAAGGTCAATCTGAAGACCTGGAGCAAGTTCACCAATAGCAACAGACACACCGCCTGCACCAAAGTCATTACAACGCTTAATTAAGCGGGTAACTTCAGCGTTACGGAAAAGTCTCTGGATTTTTCTTTCTTCAGGTGCATTACCCTTCTGAACTTCAGAAGCCATTGTTGTAAGGGACTTCATATTATGGCTCTTTGATGAACCTGTAGCACCACCAATACCATCACGACCTGTACGACCACCAAGGAGAACAATAACATCACCCGGAGCAGGTCTTTCACGACGAACATTATAAGCAGGAGCAGCAGCAACTACTGCACCACATTCAAGACGTTTTGCAACAAAGCCCTCGTGATAAATTTCAGCAACGTGACCTGTAGCAAGACCAATCTGGTTACCATAAGAAGAGTAACCTGCAGCTGCAGTCTGACAGATTTTACGCTGTGGAAGTTTACCCTCTAAGGTTTCTGCAATAGTCTTTCTTGGGTCACCTGCACCTGTTACACGCATTGCCTGATGAACATAAGCACGGCCTGAAAGTGGGTCACGAATACAACCGCCAATACATGTAGCAGCACCACCAAACGGTTCAATTTCTGTAGGGTGGTTATGAGTTTCATTTTTGAACATAAGAAGCCAATCCTGTTCTTCACCGTTTACAGTTGCTGTAACATGAATTGAACAAGCATTGATTTCTTCACTTTCGTCAAGTTCAGGAAGAAGTCCACGCTTCTTAAGAGTTTTTGTACCAATAGTAGCAATATCCATCAATGTCTGTGGACGAGCTGCAGCTTTTTCTTCGCCATATACTTCTACTCTTGTAGCAAGATAACGCTCATAAGCTTCTTGCACCGCAGGGTCATCAATACGAACATTATCAAGATGAGTAGAGAATGTTGTATGACGGCAATGGTCAGACCAATAAGTATCAACAACACGGATTTCTGTAATAGTAGGGTCTCTGTGCTCTGTATCTCTGAAATAAGCCTGTAAGAATTTAAGGTCATCAAGGTCCATTGCCAGTCCTTTTTCATCAAGGAGATTTGCAAGAGCAGATTCATCCATACTAATAAAACCTTCCACAGTAGCAACTGTTTCAGGAGCAGCATATTGGGCTGTAAGCGTTTCAGGTAATTCAAGAGCTGCTTCACGACTTTCAACTGCATTGATTACGTGATTCTTGAATGCTTTAATATCAGCCTCTGTTAAAGCACCGTAAAGAGCATAAACTTTTGCAGTACGGATAACAGGACGCTCCCCCTGAGAAATAATTTGGATACACTGTGCTGCCGAGTCTGCTCTCTGGTCAAATTGACCCGGAAGAGCCTCTACTGCAAAAATATAAGCATCAGGAATATCCACACTATCTGATACATTATCAAGCTGTGGCTCTGAAAAAACTGTTTTTACAGCATAGTCAAATAATTCTTCTGATATATTTTCTGCATCATAGCGATTGAAAAGACGAATATCTTCTAAATTTTCAATGCCAAGCAAGTTTTTTGCTTCGTTAAGAAGACCTTTTGCTTCATTATCCAAACCAGTCTTCTTTTCAACAAATATACGATATACCATCCTAATTACCCCTCCTTTAATACTTTAAGTGCTTTTGCACCAATGTCGTTTCTATAAAAAGCATTGTCAAAATGTACTTGTTTAACTGATTTATATGACTTTTCAATAGCAGTTACAAGGTCGTTTTCAACAGCAACAACTCCAAGCACACGGCCACCTGCTGTAACTACGTCATTACCATTAAGTTTTGCACCTGCAATATAGAGATTATCATTAAAATCTTCATCAACAGTGATTTTGAAACCACTTTCATATTTAACTGGATAACCTTTTGATGCCATAACAACACAACAAGCAGATTTATTACTAAATTTAACCATTTCTGCAGTTAATTTTTCTTCTTCAACTGCAATCATTATGTCAAGTAAGTCACTTTCAAGAAGTGGTAATACAACCTGAGTTTCAGGGTCACCAAAACGACAATTATACTCAATAACTTTTGGACCATTTGGAGTAAGCATAAGTCCAAAATATAAACAACCTTTGAAAGTTCTGCCTTCAGCTTTCATTGCATTGATTGTTGGAACAAAAATTGTTTCCATACATTCTTTTGCAATATCATCAGTATAATATGGGTTTGGAGCAATTGTACCCATACCGCCTGTATTAGGACCTTCATCATTATCAAGTGCACGCTTATGGTCCATGGATGAAATCATAGGGACAACAATATTGCCATCTGTAAATGAAAGAACAGATACTTCAGGACCTGTAAGAAATTCTTCGATAACAATGTTGTTACCACTTTCACCGAAGATTTTATCTTCCATAATCGACTTAACAGCATCAACAGCCTCTTCACGTGTCATTGCAATTATAACACCTTTACCAAGTGCAAGGCCATCAGCCTTGACAACGGTAGGGATTGGTGCAGTTTCAAGATATTTTAGTGCATCTTCAGCATTGTCAAATATCTCAAAAGCAGCAGTCGGAATATTGTACTTTTTCATAAGATTTTTTGAAAAAGCCTTACTTCCCTCAATAATTGCAGCATCCTTTTTAGGACCAAAACACTTGACACCAACTTCATTTAGAGCATCAACACAGCCAAGCACAAGTGGGTCATCAGGTGCCACAACAGCAAAATCAATTTTATTATCAACTGCAAATTTAACGATATTATCTATATCCTTTGCACCGATATTCACAAGTGTTGCATCATCCTTCATACCGCCATTTCCCGGTAATGCAAAGATTTCTGTAACATTTTTATTTTCTTTAATCTTTTTGATGATAGCGTGTTCTCTACCGCCACCACCGACAACCATTATTTTCATAGTCAACCTCAAAAATTAGTGGTGGAATAAACGCATTCCTGTGAATGCCATAGCAATTCCATATTTATTACAACAATCAATTACAACATCATCACGGATAGAACCACCTGGTTCAGCAATGTATGAAACACCGCTCTTTCTTGCTCTTTCAATATTGTCACTGAATGGGAAGAAAGCATCAGAACCAACCGAAACACCTGTAATTGCGTCAAGATACACTCTAGCTTCTTCAGCTGTAAGTGGTTCAGGCTGTGTTTTGAAGTATTTCTGCCAGATTCCATCAGCACAAACATCTTCTTCATTTTTATTGATATAACCGTCAATAACATTATCTCTGTCAGGACGACGAATATCATCACGGAAAGGAAGTGCGAGTACTTTTGGATGCTGACGAAGATGCCAAGTATCAGCCTTTGTACCTGCAAGCCTAGTGCAGTGAATTCTTGACTGCTGACCCGCACCAACGCCAATAGCTTGTCCGTCATATGCATAGCAAACTGAGTTTGACTGTGTATATTTAAGTGTGATAAGCGCGATAATCAAGTCGCGTTTTGCTTCCTCTGGGAATTCTTTATTTTCAGTAACCATATTTGCAAGAAGTTCTTCGTCAATTCTGAAATTATTTCTGCCCTGTTCAAAAGTAATGCCGAATACCTGTTTCTTTTCCTGAACTGCAGGAACATAATCAGCATCAATTTTCACAATATTGTAGTTACCATTTCTTTTTCCCTTAAGGATTTCAAGTGCTTCATCTGAATAACCCGGTGCAATAATACCATCAGAAACTTCACGAGCAACAAGTTTGGCTGTTGTTGCATCACATTCGTCACTGAGGGCAATCCAGTCACCAAATGATGACATTCTGTCAGTACCGCGAGCACGAGCATAAGCACAAGCAAGTGGAGAATCATCAAGGTCTTCGATATCATCAACAAAACAAGCTTTTTTAAGTGAATCAGGGAGTTTAACACCAACTGCAGCAGATGTAGGGCTAACGTGCTTAAATGAAGTTGCAGCAGGCATACCAAGAATATCTTTAATCTCCTTTACAAGTTGCCAAGAATTGAATGCATCAAGGAAATTGATGAAACCCGGTCTGCCATTAAGGATTTCAATAGGAAGCTCCGAACCATCTTCCATATAGATTTTTGATGGCTTCTGGTTAGGGTTACAACCGTATTTAAGTTCAAATTCTTTCATTTTTCAATCTCCTTATCCTTATACATTCTTATTTACAATTCTTGATTCAAATTCACCAGTTGCAAGGTCAATATATCTTACAAAAAGAGAAACTTTGTTATCTTCATTAAGGTTTTTCCAAATGATATCAGTCATTGTATCAATATCAACATCAGGTAATTCAAGTGTTTTAGGTTCACCTTCAAAACTTGGAAGTGGGTTACCATCACACTTATATGTATGAATAAATTTAGCTTTACCTGCAAGAGGATTTGAATAAGCAAAATTATATCTCTGACATGAACTTCCGTCACCATCAGCAGATTTGAGAATTGACATGGCATAATTCATATTGCCATTTTCAAGTCTGATAATACCTGAAATTCTTGGTGTGTAGTTTGGAGCATCATCTTCAAATTCACGAGTACGAAGTGCCTGTTCAAATGTCATCTGCTTATCCATAAGCTCATAAATTGTGTCTGTCTGGTCTCCATTTGTAACAATAGTCTTATTACCAAGAACACGAACAGGATAGTAGATAATAAGATGTGGGTCTGTCATTTTTGACTCATCAAATGCTTTTGTACGCATAGCGTCACCTTCTGCAACAAAAACTCTGTTACGACTGTTAACGCTTCTACCCATAATAAAATAAGCAGTAATTGCTTTTTTACCATCAACGCTCTTACCAATGATAATACCTCTGCCATGATATGCAAGAGAATTAAGTTCGTTTTCAAGTGACTTGATTTCCATTTGAAAAATCCTCCGATTATATAATATTTGTTTTACCGTTTTCTACTATAATTTTGTCATCACAGAAAAGCCTTACTGCTTTAGGAAGTATTTTCCACTCTGCTTGTTCCATAATTCTTTTCTGTAATGTTTCAGGTGTGTCGTCGTTAAATACATCAACTGCTTTTTGTAAAATAATTGGTCCTGCATCACATTCAGCAGTAACAAAATGAACTGTTGCACCTGAAACCTTAACACCTTTTTTAAGTGCTTCTTCGTGAACATGCAATCCATAAAAACCTTTTCCGCAAAATGACGGAATAAGTGCAGGATGCACATTAATCATTTTATTTTCAAAAGCATTGCAAACATTTTCATCAAGTATAGTCATAAAACCTGCATAAACAATTAAATCTGCTTTTTCTTCAATAAGCAAATCTCGCATAGCACAACTATATGAAGCAATATCTGCAAAGTCTTTTCTTATAAGTGTTCTTGTTTTAATTCCGTTGGTTTCAGCACGAGTAAGGGCATAAGCGTCAGCTTTTGAAGAAATTACACAAGTAATTTTTCCATTCCCAAGCTCTCCCCTGTTTTGTGCGTCAATAAGAGCCTGAAGATTAGTACCTCCACCTGAAACAAGAACGACAATATTCTTACTCATTATAAAAGCACCTTCTCATCGCCTTCAATAATCTCACCGATTACATAAGCATCAATGCCATTTTCTTTTAGAACAGAAAGAGAAAGTTCTACTTCATCAGCTGGTACTACAATGCTCATACCAACACCCATATTATATGTATTATACATATCACGTTCAGGAATGTTGCCCCATTTAGCAATCACATCAAAGATAGGAAGAACTTTTACAGCAGACTTATCAATCTTTGCACATAATCCATCAGGAATAGAACGTGGAATATTCTCGTAGAAGCCACCGCCTGTAATATGAGAAATGCCTTTAACATTTACCTTTTCAATAAGAGCAAGAACAGGCTTAACATAAATCTTTGTTGGAACAAGTAAAGCCTCAGCAATACTCTTGCCACCTAATTCTTCACGCTCAACATAAAGTTCAGGATTGTTGTTATCAATATCAAAAACCTTACGACATAAGCTGAAGCCATTTGAATGAATACCTGTTGATGGAAGAGCAATAACAACATCACCAACTGCCATTTTGCTGTTATCAATCATCTTTGGCTTATCAACAACACCAACTGCAAAACCTGCAAGGTCATAATCTTCCACAGGCATCAAGCCCGGATGCTCTGCAGTTTCACCACCAATAAGAGCGCAACCTGACTGAACGCATCCTTCAGCTACACCACTTACAATTTCAGCAATCTTTTCTGGAATATTTTTACCACATGCAATATAATCCAAGAAATATAAAGGCTTTGCGCCAACACAAATAATATCATTCACACACATAGCAACTGCATCAATACCGATTGTGTCATGCTTGTCCATAAGAATGGCTAACTTAACTTTAGTACCGCAACCGTCAGTACCTGAAACAGAAATAGGATGTTCCATTCCGATAACACAACTAAGGTCGAAACAACCACCAAAACCACCGACATCGTCAACAGAGCCCTCGTTTCGAGTTCTTGCGACATGTTTTTTCATAAGTTCAACAGCTTTGTAACCAGCAGTAATATCAACACCTGCTGCTGCGTAACTTTCTGACATAGAATTTTTCATTTTAGTTCTCCTTTTGAAGAATTATTTTAATCAATTAACCTTTACCATTCCAACAATAAGTACAAATGCACTCTGCAGGCAGTCCGATTGCTTTTATAATTCCATCAATCGACTGAAATTCAAGTGATGTGAAATGTAATTTATCACATATCGCTTTTCTTAACGCTTTACCTCGAGCAGAAGTTGAATCAATATATTCATCAATAAAATTAATTCCCTCTTTCCCTTCTAACTCAACAATAGTACTACGAGCAATAAGTTCCATATCTGATGTAGCACGAGAAAAGTTTAAATATTTACATCCATACATAATTGGTGGGCAAGCAGAACGAATATGAACTTCTTTTGCACCATTTTCATAAAGAAATTCAACAGTTTCACGAAGTTGAGTACCACGAACAATACTATCGTCAACAAAAAGTAATTTTTTGTCCTGAATTAAATCGTGAACAGGAATCTGTTTCATTTTTGCAACTCTATTTCGTTCTTTTTGATTAGCAGGAGTAAAGCTTCTTGCCCAAGTAGGTGTATATTTGATAAATGGACGAGCAAATTGAATACCGCTTTCATTTGCATAGCCAATAGCGTGAGGAGTACCAGAATCAGGAACACCGCTTACATAATCAATATCTTGAGCAATACCATTCTTGCGGTCACGCTCTGCCATAATCTTACCATTTTTATATCTCATTACTTCTACATTAACACCTTCATAACAAGATGTAGAATAACCATAATAAGACCACAAAAATGCACAGATTTTCATATCTTTTCCGGCTTCACGAAGAACAGTGACATTTTCTGAAGTTAACTCAACAATTTCACCAGGGCCAAGCTCCTTGTAATCAGAGAAACCTAGCTTTTTATATGCAAAATCTTCAAATGAAACGCAATAACCGTCTTCACGAGCACCAATTAAAACAGGAATTCTACCTAATCTGTCACGGGCTGCAATAATTTTACCTTTATCTGTAAGAATCAAAATAGATGCAGTACCATCAATAAGGCTCTGTGCATAAGCAATACCATCAGTAAAATTATCTTTTTGATTAATAATTGCTGCAACAAGTTCAGTTGAGTTTATACCCTCATTAGTCATAGCGCCAAAATGACCACCATTTGTAAAAAGATAATCTTCTACAAGTTTTTCCTTATTGTTGATTAATCCAATAATACAAATTGCATAGAGACCAAGTTTTGAACGGACAAGCAAAGGTTGAGCATCAGAATCACTGATTGAACCGATTGCGGCGTTACCCTTCATCTGATTTGAAATATTTTCAAATTTTGTTCTGAATGGTGAGTTTTCAATTTTATGAATTTTTCTTTGTAATCCGATACTCTCATCATAAGCAGCCATACCGCCACGACGAGTACCGAGATGAGAGTGATAGTCAGTTCCAAAAAACACATCTAAAATTGTGTCATTCTTACTGACAG
>CALBKQ010000186.1 GCA_937895645.1 uncultured Clostridia bacterium | reverse complement strand
CCTGCAAATGCAGCACTTGTTGATAAAGGTTCAATCGAATTAAGTGAAGAAAAACAGTTTATTGATGTAATTAAAAAGATTGCTGAATAAAACAAAAATTTAAGGGCTACCTTTTGGTAGCCCTAATTTTTTATTTGATTTTTAATGTTTTAAGATATTCTTTTTGGTCTTTAGTTATGCGATAACTCTCGTTTGCTTTTTGAATTGCTTTGTTATGCACCCATTTGTTGAAATTTTGATTTTCAATATATGGAATAACTAAATCCCAACGACTTGAAAGTGCCGTTGCAAGATACCAGGCAATAGCCATATTGATATAATATTCGTCAGATTTTATGCTCAAAAGCAATTCTAGATGTTTTTTATCTAAACGCTCATCCATAAAAAATTTCATTAAAGTCACAACAGAAAATCTTACTGTATAAGTGTGTTCTGACTTTGCCCAATCCTCTATTTTTTCGTACAGCAAATCAAGATTTTTGCCGAGTACTTTTGGTGTCATCATATCACAGGTTGCCCAATTATCTACAAATAGTAGAAAATTATCTAAAGCAGAAACGCACTCGTCAAAATCTTTTATCTGCTCAATTAAAAATCCGTGAAGATTATCTTCTTCATAGTATTTGTGGGGCAAAGAGTTAAGAAAATCTGCGCTCAAATCTGATTTGTTCAATTCTTTTGCAAATTTTCTTAACTGTGGTACTCTTACACCAATTATTTTATCTTTACAGACTGTAGGCATAAGCTTTGAATGAAAATCCCTATACTTTAAGTCTTGCAATTCAAAAAGCTTGTCTTGAATTTGTGTCATATCAATACAAAACTTTTGAAAGAATGAAGCAAGTCCAGAGTGCGATTACAAAAAGTCCTTCTGCAGGAATCGCAAGTTTTGTGTATGGGCATTTCCAACCCTTGTCAACACACAGGAAAATAGTTCTTGTCACAAAAACTGTTGTAGAGAAGAAAAGACCGCCAATCATGGAGTAATATGGTGTTTTGAGGGCTAACATAAGGAAAAGTAAAAATCCACCTAAAGCACCTGAAATACCACCATAGTAAACGCGAATTTCAGTTTTACCTGCATTGTCAACAGGCTTGATTGAAAAACTTTCTGCGTTTTTAAGAGGACTAATAATAAATACGATTGCCATACCGAAGAAATATAGAACAAGTCCTATTGTGGCAACTGCAGCAGGAATATTTGACATCAAGATTTCTTTCATTTTTATTCTCCTTTATACTGTTACTGTTTCTTTGATTTCTTTTTTATCAAAGAATGATGTAAAGTTAATTATAAAGAGAAGTGCATAAGCTACCCACATAGGTAAATTTTCAATAAACGCACTCTTGCCCACAGTTACTAAAAGAACAAGCATAAGAGCAAGTACAGCTACGAAAACTACTGTAGCGATTATGTATTTCTTGTCTTTTTGTATACATTTGTGGAATAAGAATATAATTACACCAGCTGCACCCAAGAAGGCGAAAATAAGAGCGGTAGCCCAGTGGCCAAGGCAACGAGCAGTCATAACAAGGTCAAGACCTGCTGATGGTACATTGACAGTTACATAGATAGCAGCGCAACCAAGAGATGTAACAATAACACCGGCTTTGCCCTCATAATTGTTTTTGCGATACATATAAAGAGTATTTGTAAATATTGAAAGGGAAGCTAATACGCCCCATAATTTGAATTGCCATGGGTAGCGTAGTCCAAGCATACTTGCAGTAACATCAGTTAAAATGTTGCCAAATTGTTCAGGGAACGGTAAAAAACCATACCAAGTGATAAAAGCAAAACCTGCAATAAGATTTGCAATACAGAAAATTGTTGTACCTTTTGAGAGTTTATTTGCAAAAAGGATTTTTCTTATAAAGAAAGCATATAAGAAAAGAAGCACCGTTGAGCCAATTACCCAAAGCCAATAAACTGTTGCATTCTGATATAAAGGCTCATAAAGCATACCATCAAATTTTGCAATAAATTCTTCAGCAGGTAAAGCCATATCGGCAGAAGTTGGAATTATGTATGGATATTGGTCCCAACTCATAATAAAGGACATCCATAGTCCGTAAACTACTGCGATAATACCCCACATAATAGTATAGACGTTCATCATTTTTTTGTTGTTTGTCATAACAATCACCTCATAGGTAAATTGTATCACTAAAACAGAATAAAAGCAACAAAAAACGGGATACCAATCGGTAACCCGTTAATTTTTTAGAATTAATTATTCTTCGTCTTCGCAGCAGTCGCAGTCACATTCGCAATCGAATTCAAGAACTTCGCCACATGCTGGGCAATCTGCCTTACCTTCAAGAATGATTTCTTCGTCAAAGTAAATCAATTCGCCACAGTTAGGGCATTCAACTTCATACATATCTTCGTCACAATCACAATCGCAATCGTCACAGTCGCAGTCACAATCATCAAGTTCTTCATAGAAAACTTCTTCAAGGTCTGCAAGGTCTTCGTCAACAGCGTCAAGCTGTTCTGTAACAAGTACCATTTCGTCGTCAAGGTCGCTTACTGCAAGAGCAAGGTCTTCAAGTACGTCGAGAACTGCGTTGATAACTTTTGTTTCTTTTTTATCATCATCAAAATCAAGACCTTCAACAAGTCCTTTAAGATATGCTACTTTTTCTGTTACTGTCATCATAATTTTACCTCCAATTATGCTCTTGACATATACTCGCCTGTACGAGTATCAACGTTAATCATTTCGCCTTCTTCAATGAAGAGAGGAACTTTGATTTCTGCACCTGTTTCAAGAGT
>CALBKQ010000185.1 GCA_937895645.1 uncultured Clostridia bacterium | reverse complement strand
GTCAGTTCCTGGTGCATACGGTTATGCTGGTGAAAACGCAAAAACTGAAGATGGCGACGAGACAATTCTTCCTTGCGATATTAACGGACCTCTTGCAGCAGTCTGCTTTAAGACAGTTGCTGACCCATTCGTTGGTAAAATGTCATTCTTCAAGGTAGTTTCAGGTAAACTTACCGGCGATACTATGGCTTATAACGTTCGCACAGGCGAAACAGAAAAAATGGGAAAAATTGTTACTGTTAAAGGCGGTAAACAGGAAGACGCTAAAGAAATTATTGCTGGTGACATTGGCGTAGTTACAAAGCTTGCAAATGTTAAGACAGGCGACACTCTTTGCGACGCTAAAAACATTGTTGTTCTCCAAGGTGTTGACGCTCCAAAGCCTTGTCTTTCAATGGCAGTTAATGTTCGTAAAAAAGGCGAAGAAGAAAAGGTTGCACAGGGACTTTTCAGACTTATGGAAGAAGACCCATCAATCTCATTTGCTATCAATAAAGAAACAAAAGAACAAGTACTTTCAGGTCTTGGCGAACAGCACCTTGACGTTATTGTTTCAAAACTTAAGAACAAGTTCGGCGTTGAAGTTGACTTGACAGTGCCTAAGGTTGCTTACAGAGAAACAATCCGTAAATCTGCTGAAGCACAAGGCAAGCATAAGAAACAGTCAGGTGGTCACGGTCAGTTTGGTGATGTACATATCCGTTTCGAGCCATGCGACAGTGACGAACTTATCTTTGAAGAAGAAGTTTTCGGCGGCGCCGTTCCTAAGAACTTCTTCCCTGCAGTTGAAAAAGGACTTCGTGATTGCGTTCTTAAGGGCGTTCTCGCAGGTTACCCAATGGTAGGCGTTAAGGCTACTCTTTATGATGGTTCTTACCACCCTGTTGACTCATCAGAAATGGCATTCAAGATGGCTGCTTCTCTTGCATACAAGGCAGGTATTCCAAAGGCTGACCCAACAATTCTTGAGCCTGTTGGCACACTTGTTGCTCGTATGCCTGATGACAATCTTGGCGATATTATGGGTGATATTACAAAGCGTCGTGGTAGAGTTCTTGGTATGGGTCCTGCAGACGAACCAAAAATGCAAGAGCTTACAGCAGAAGTTCCAATGGCTGAAATGGGCGACTTTACAACAGTTCTTCGTTCAGTAACAGCAGGTCGTGGCTCATTCTCATTCGAATTCACACGCTACGAACAAGCTCCACAGAACATCGTTGAAAAGGTTATTGCAGAAGCAAAAGTCGACGAAGAATAATAGAAAAAGACGGTCGATTTCTCGACCGTCTTTTTAATACAAAATGCATAATTGTATGGCGAGTTATGAATCGCCGATTTTTATTTGTCAAAATCTTTTAATATTTCATTTGGGGTTGTTTCAAGGCATTTACACAAACAAGCAAGTTCAAAATCAGTAACTTGTCTATTGTTCTTTTCAATTTTACTAATCATTTGCTGGTCAATATTGCAATTCATTGTTTGCATTCTTGCAGCCAGTTGTTCTTGAGATAGTTCTAATTCATTTCTACGCTCTTTTACTCGCAAAGAAATAATGTTTTTATTTCCATAATACTTAATTTGTTTCATAAAATCACCTTAACGTCAATATAACGTAATTGACTTTATCACAATCTTATGGTAAAATTACGTCACATTAACGTATGAGGTGAGTTTTATGTTTTTTGAAGACCCTGAAACATATCCTTTATTGGAAGATACGGTTCCGCAACAAAAAATCATTCCACATTGTGTTATGCTGTATAACGACTTAACACTTTGGACTATTGAAGAACTTTGCTATAAAAACTTTACAGCATGTCCCACATATAAAAAAGTAAAAGAAGAAATCTCCAGATAATAAAAATTGTCCCTACGGAAATCCGTAGGGACTTTTTATTCTGCATTTTCTTGTTGCTCTGTGGTTGTTGTGGTTGTTGTTTGTTCTTCTGTTGTGGATTCTGTTGTAGATTCTGTTGTTGACTCGGTAGTTGTGGTAGTTGTTGTAGTTGTTGATTGTGGTTTTGTGGGCTTTGGTTTTGTATTGTTTGAACTTGTACCACCCGTATATCTTCTTGTAGTAGTTGTGGTTGATGAAGATGTTTCTTCTGTTTCGCTTTCTGTTTCAGTGTCCGTCTCGGGTTTTGTTGTTGTAGTTGTTGTGGTGGTTTCAGTAAGTGATACATCTGCATATTTTGTATATTCAGGTCCACGCTTACCACAAGCAGTAAAAACAATAGCAAGGACGAGTATTAAAACAAAAATAAGTACTTTTTTCATAATTAAATCTCCTTTACAAGTCCATTATATTACCATACACTTGAACAACTTCAAGATTTTCACTATATAAAATCTCTTTTGGGGTAACAATACGACCACCGTTTGAGTCAATATCAATGCCAAAGCACTTATAAGCATACCACACATAATGTGCACAATGTGTCGTTGTAGGTATGGTGTTTTCATCACGACCACTTAAAATCCCTGACATAAGCGAATAATCAATACCGATAAGTTTTTCTTTTGTAAATGCTACAACTTCGTCAATAATTTCTGTATTCACATTTTTAGGTCTTAAAACTGCAACAAGTGGGAATTCGCGCCATTCGCCAATATGTCCGAATGCAGATTTTTCGCCAATCATAACTGCCTGTGCAGTTGTGCCTTTTTCAGCATCAACAACTATTGCAGCATGACCGTGACGCCACCCTAACGAGTGGATACTCAGCGTTATGATTATATCACCATTCTGAAGATTTGCAAATACAGGATTTTGTATTGCATTGCCCTCTGAATCTGTAATAAACTCGTGACAGGCAAACACACCTTCACGTACACACTTGTAATCTTTATTAGCAAGATAATAATCACGATATTCTTCGATTTCTTCAGGATTATCTGCAAACCCATCAACAGCAGGTTTTCCAAGCCCCGTTTGAGAAAAGATTAAATCATAATCTTTTTCGGTTAAGTCATTGCCATTCTCAAGTTTTTTATAAATCGTTGACCATTCTGTAACGATTGTCTCTTCCACATCTTCATAAGCCCATATATCAGTAATTTCACTTAAAGCAAAATCCACTGTTTTGAACGCTACAAGCACAATCAGCAAAACAGAAATAAATCGCATATATCTGTTGTATTTTCTGTTCACGATTGCACCTCCAAAATGTTTATAACAATTTTATTTTACCATATATTTCATATTATTGCAATTATTGTAAACACTTAAACTGTTATTTTGCAAATTCGTGGTAAAACTATTTGAAAGGATGTGATTTTATGTCTACAACAGATAAAGAATATGACAAAATGGCGAAAAAAGCATCGCCCAACTCACCGAAAATCCTCAACTGTGTAAAAGCTTTTCTTTTTGGCGGTACAATATGCACTTTCGGACAATTTCTAAACTGGGGATTTGAAAAACTAAACTTTTCGGAAGATTATGTTAAAGCACTTACACCGTCAGTTCTTATAATTATTGCATCAATTCTTACGGGAATAGGTGTATTTGATAAGATTGCAAAACACGCAGGTGCAGGAACAATAGTTCCTATTACAGGTTTCGCAAATTCAGTTGTCTCCCCTGCCCTTGAGTTCAAATCCGAAGGTCTTATTATGGGTACTGGTGCAAATATTTTCAAGATTGCAGGTCCTGTAATCGCTTATGGAATTTTCTCCGCAGTAATTTACGGATTGATTGCATATTTGTTGAAATTGTATTGATAAAAGAGGTAACACAAACCGTGTTACCTCTTATCTTTAATTATATTTACTTATTCACCGAATGGAAAACCGAAACCATAATCGAAATCATATTCAGGTATTTCTGTTTCAGGCTCTGAAATGCTTGAATCGTCAACAAGTTTTACATCAACATCGAAAGTTGAAATGTTGTATTCTGAATCAACGCGACAGATTGTAAGAGTAATTGTGTCCCCTACTTTTGAAGCTTCAATAGCGTCAAGCAACACATCTTGTGTTTCTATATCTTTACCGTTGACCTTAATAATCATATCGCCTTCTTTGACGCCTTTGTTCTTAAGGTCACTGCCATTCATAATTGTGTCAATTATAACCGAGCCTGTTGGCAAGTTGTTAACTTTAACAATTATTGAATGAACCTGACTCTGACTTGAAAGTGCTACATTTACACCGAGTACGGGGCGGTTTGTAACAACACCATTTTTAATAAGTTCGTCAACAATTTCTTTAACAGTTGTGCTTGGTACTGCAAATCCCATACCCTCATAATCTGTTGAGGCAATTTTTGAAGAATTTATACCAATTACCTGTCCGTATTCATTCACAAGTGCGCCACCTGAATTGCCTGGGTTAATTGGTGCTGTATGCTGAATACAAGCAACTTCGTAACCAACGGGGCTATCAACAGGACGACCAATTGCAGAAACCATACCATTTGTGAACGAACCAAAGAACTGCATACCGCCAGGGTTGCCGATTGCATAAACTGTGTCACCAACTTCAATTGATGATGAATCTGCAAATTCGGCAGGTTTAAGGTCAGTTGAACTTACTCTTACAACACCTATATCAGTTTTTGCGTCAAGACCTACAACAGTACCGTCATACTGTGTACCGTCAGCAGTCTGCACAGTAATTTTAGGATTTTTCACGTCAATTACGTGAGCACAAGTGATGATATATGTTACTGTGTTGTCACCGTTTGTACCCATAACAATTCCTGTGCCTTCAGAATAAACTCTTTGTTGATTACTTGAATACACTAAAATACCTACTGAACTTTCATGAACTTTCTTGTAAATCTGTTTTGCAGAAAGTTTTCCACCATCAACTACAGCTTCATCTTCATTGTTAACAATACCTTCAACAAGATTGAGTTGAGTATCATCACCGGCATTTGTATTATTATTAAAATCACTACCTGCCACAAGTGCACCTACAATAATACCGACTGAAACAAGAAAGCATACGCAGATTATAACAGCTGCAACAATAAGACCAGTCTTTTTGCCTTTTGAAGATTTTTTAGGTGCTTCTGGTTTTGGTGTTACAGGTCTGTTATAACTGCCATAAGGCATATACTGACCGCCACTGTAATATGTGTTATATGGGTTACTTACAGGTGGTGTAACGGGTGCAGAATTATTATTTTCCGTTGTATTTTCTGTACTGTTCACATTGTTTTCATAATTCTGGTCCATATTGGCCTCCGTTATTTTTTAGTTTTATCAAAAATCATTGTAAATCGCGTAAACTGTCCCTCTACGCTTTCAGCATAAATCTGGCCACCGTGCAATTCAACAATTGTTTTGCAAAGGTAAAGCCCGAGACCCGCACTCTTTACATCATAACTTCTTGATTTATCTACTTTATAAAAACGTTCAAAAATCTTACCGATTTCTTCAGAAGATACGCCCTCGCCTGTATTTTCTATTGAAACAAACAACTGATTGCGTTCATTCTCACCTGCTGAAACTGTGATTTTTCCGTTTTCGTTTGTAAATTTAACTGCGTTATCAACAAGGTTATAAACTACCTGATGAAGCATATCACGGTCTGCAAGTATTTTAACCTGACCTATTGTGTCAAGCCCTGCAATTTCGATATTCTTCTTTTCAATTTCTTGCTCAAAACTTAACAGACAATCAATAATTAATGAAGAAATATCAAAATCTGTGTGTTTTGGTTCAAGCTCACCTGCTTCAATTTTTGAAAGGTTAAGCATTGATGTTACAAGTCGTGAAAGACGCTTTGTTTCATTTGATACTATCTGCAAATATTCATTGCGTTTTTCAGGTGGGATTGTACCGTCAAGCATACCGTCAATAAATCCGCCTATTGTAGTCATAGGTGTTTTTAGTTCATGAGAAACATTTGCAACAAAACTGCGTCTTGACGATTCAAGAACTGACAGAGCTGACGCCATTCTGTTAAAATTCCTGCACAGTTCTGCAAACTCGTCAGAGCCACGCACAACAACGCGTTTGCTGAAATCCCCTTGTGCATAGGCTTTTGTTGCATTTGACATCTGCCTTAACGGTCTTGTAAGTTTTGCAGTAAATGCGTAAACTACAAGAAATGAAAGTGCAGCTGCAAATATTGCTGATGACAAGAACAAACTCATTATTCTGCCAGCATATTCCCTGAAACTTGTTTCAAGTGGCGTTGCAGCAAAAACTGCACCAATAACTGTATCTCCCACTCTTACAGGCGCACCCGCAAGGAATGTTCTTTCACTGAAAAGGCCTTGTACTTTAGAACTGCTAAAGAAATATTCTTTTGTAACTGATGACATTATTTCGTCAGGGATTTCATAGCCTTTGTGAAGCATACACCCGTCACTGTCAGGCGAATAGCCGTATACAAAATCTTCTTTACAAAGGATTACTTTACCTTCTGTATTACAGAAAAACACATCAGCATCAATAGCGTTTGATGTTACGCCAAGATTGTTACAGACAATAATCAAAGAATTATTAAACTCTTCCTGAGTAGTACAACTTGCAAAAAGTCTTTCACAGTACCCCGCATTTTGCTTTACGTTTTCAGTTAAAAGCGTTTCTTTTTCACCTGCAACACGGGTTGAAAGAAAAACAGTCAACGCCGAGCCTAAGACTATATAACTTACAAGAATCATTGCAGTCATAATTGTAAGATATTTCGCAAATAATGGCAGATGAGTAAAAAACTGTTCTATTCTTTTGTAGTTTTTCTTCAAAAATCCGTTATTTTTTGCCATGTGTTTCAAATCTATATCCTACACTCCAGATAGTTTTAAGTTCCCATTCAGGAGAAACACCTTTAAGCTTATCACGGAGTCTTTTAATATGAACGTCTACTGTGCGGCTATCACCGTAGTAATCAAAACCCCACACATCATCAAGTAACTGGTCACGTGTAAAAACTCTGTCTGGATTACTTGCAAGATGATAAATAAGTTCAAGTTCTTTTGGTGGAGTGTCAACAACTACACCATCAACTTTCAACTCATAATTTGTGAGATTGATTGAAAGTTTATCATAATGAACTTCCTTTGTATCTCCTGTTTTTACAGCAGATGTGCGACGAAGTACTGCTTTTATGCGGGCAACAATCTCTTTTGTGTCAAAAGGTTTTGTAACATAGTCATCAGCACCAAGTTCAAGACCTAAAACTTTATCAAAAACTTCATCTTTTGCAGTAAGCATAATAATTGGTGCTTCACTTGTTTTTCGAATTTCTCTGCAAACCTGCCAACCATCAAGTTGTGGAAGCATAATATCAAGCAATACAAGGTCAGGGTTACCTACGTTAAATGTGTTCACAGCGTCAACACCATTGTGTGCCATTAAAACGACATACCCTTCTTTTTCAAGGTACATTCTAAGAAGTTCGCATATATTTTTGTCATCATCAACAACTAGAATTTTCTCTTTTTGCATAATACATTCCTCCTCAAATTTTCTCTATAATAGAAATATATCCCTCAAATTTTAACAAAGTAATAACAAAGTTTTAGTTTTTTATAAATTTTATGCTTATTTATGATATTTAGCATTATTTGTTATAGATAAAGCTCTATAAACCTGTTCTGTGAGCATTATTCTTGCAAGTTTATGAGGGAAAGTCATTTTTGACATTGAAAACTTGTAATCTGACATCTGTTTAATTTCGTCAGAAAGTCCGAATGAACTGCCTATTATAAAAGTAATATTATTTTTACCCGAAAGTGCTATATCTTCAAGCTTTTTTGAAAGTTCTTCGCTTGACATCTGTTTTCCCTCAATACACATTGAAAAAACAAAAGAGTTTTTAGGGATTTTAGCTTTAATCATCTGTGTTTCTTTTGTTAGAGCATTTTTTATTTCTTGTTCTGATGGATTATCTGAAAGTTTTACAGGTTCAAGTTCAAAGACCGTTAATTTGCAATATCCTGAAAGTCGTTTTTCATACTCTGCCGAAAACTCTTTCATATATTTTTCTTTAAGTTTGCCTAAAACTATAAAATTTATGTTTATCATAATATCAACGCCTTTTCATCCCACTGGGGCTTTGCAACACGTATAAAATAATCTTCACCCTCGTGTGCACCTGCCATTTCCAATGCCGAAACACTTGTCTGATAGGCTAGTTGTGGCATGTTGTTTTCACGACTTAAGTGCCCTAAAAAGATTCGTGTTGTGCCACTTTTAACAAGTTCTGTAAGCGCCTCGGCACAAGCATCGTTTGAAAGATGACCTTTAACGCCCAGTATTCTTCTTTTAAGCATATATGGATAACCACCGCATTGAAGCATATTCACATCGTGGTTTGATTCAAGCATTACAAGGTCTGCGCCACGAAGTGCATTCATAACTGTATCTGTCATAATGCCTAAGTCCGTTGCAACTGCAATTTTTCTGCCATTTGCTAATTCAACCGTATATCCGCAAGGTTCAATACAGTCGTGAGAAATCGAGAAAGGTTTTATGTGCATACAACCAACATCAACACCGTCAGGTGTAATTATTTTACACTCATCTACATTGTCAAGCGCGTCGGTTTTTGTAAGTGCTTCGTATGTACCTGCCGTCATAAACACTCTTGACTTATGCTTTTTGGTAAATACTTTTAACCCTTTTACGTGGTCGATGTGTTCGTGGGTAATAAAAATATTACGGATAGAATCAGCATCAACGCCGATATTCCAAAGGGACTGTTCCATTTGCTTATTCACCATACCTATATCAATAAGCACAGAATCATTGCCACCGTTTATGTATATTGAATTCCCTGTTGAAGATGAAAACAAGGGACAAAACTTCGCCATAACTATTCTCCAATTTATATATTAAACAAAGAGGGACGGTGTTTAGCCGTCCCTTAATTTATCTTTCACCCTACGCTCAATACGGTTTTTTCGTCATCAGGAACTGTTCTCAATTCGATATCCGCACCTAAACTGCGTAACTTTTCAATTATGTTATCATAACCACGCTGAATGTGGTGAATTTCTTCAATTTCAGTAGTGCCCTGTGCCATAAGCCCTGCAATAACCATTGCCGCACCTGCACGAAGGTCATTTGCAATAACGGGAGCACCATGAAGTTTGTCAACGCCCTTAATGAATGCAGATTTACCATCAACCGAAATGTTAGCACCCATACGAGCCAGTTGTTCAGTGTAACGGAAACGATTATCCCACACGCTTTCGCTTACCATACTGTCACCCCTTGCAACTGTTAAAAGTGTTGCAAACTGAGGTTGCATATCTGTAGGGAAGCCCGGATGAGGATGAGTTTTCACGCTACAATGATTTGGTCTGCAATCAGAGAACACGCGAATTGAATCGTCATATTCTTCAACAACTACGCCACATTCAATAAGCTTTGCAGTAATTGACTCTAAGTGCTTAGGAATAACATTTTTTATGAGCACATCACCTTGTGTTGCAGCAGCAGCCACCATATAAGTTCCTGCTTCAATCTGGTCAGGAATTATAGCGTATTCGCAACCGTGAAGCTTGTCCACACCGTGAATTTTAATAACGTCAGTACCTGCACCACGAACGTCAGCGCCCATAGAGTTTAAGAAGT
>CALBKQ010000184.1 GCA_937895645.1 uncultured Clostridia bacterium | reverse complement strand
ACCACTTCCACATCATTTAGCCAACCAGTATCTCCAGTCTGACCGCCACCTTCCGGAAAAAAGGCTGTTTTATCTAAAACCATACGCCAGGTATTTTCATTTTTTTGTTCGCAACTTATTACGGTTGCCTGAAATTCTTGTAAATAACTATCTTTATCATATAATTTTTCTGTTATCTGCATTTTTCAAATTCCTTTAATCATTTACTAATGCTTGATTGTATCATACTCTGCCAATGATTGCACTTGGTTTTCAGCTTATCACCTATCTTGCTCGGGACAAAAAATTGTGTCACTTATATCTAACTTTGAATCTTTCCTAATTACACATGAAATATCATCTTCGCCTGCGCTCTGCGTTCCTCATATTGTAGATAAAAGTCCACAGAGCGATCATATGGTTTGATATAAAAAGTCTGCAAAATGAACATACTCACCTGCTTGGCAGTTGCCTCATCAGCACCTTCCACGTGCTCTTCCATTCTCATGAGGAAATTATGCCAGTCAGCCACAAAACTTTCATACTGTTTCAGGTTCGGTGTATCGATCCATTTCTTTACCTTGACCTTGGTACGGTTTTCCTTTTTACATTCATGAGTCTGCAGGAAGTATTTGAATCCATCCTCTTCATAATATCTTCCCAGTGGGAACAATCTGCAAATCCCCGGTCTGTGAGCATGAATGCTGCAACGGCCATTTGAGTCTAAAAATCCACATGCTTCTCCTGCTCCTGACATGCGAAGGTTCGGCAAGATAATTCCGTCCACCACATTCAGTTCAATATACTGTCTCATCAAAGTTTCAAAACTCATTTCCAGATTGGTAGTCAGTCGGTAAATGTCCAGTGGATCTAAGATAATCGACTCTCCCATGCCGTGACAGCAGGCAGAACAGCCCTGGCAGTCACCGCAGTCCGCCTTTACCATATCATTGCTTATATACAATCTGCCATCTGAAATCTCTTCCAGTGATACATTTCTTTTCATCAAAATTCTCCTATTTATAATTTCTGAAACATCTTTTCAAATATCACGCTATGCCAACAACCACTACTCTACTTCGCAGGCTCCATCCTCCTCAACTAATCCCTAAGAACTACTAACCACTCACACCAATGGGTGTTTCTCGGAGTAGTTCTATGGGCTGGATTTTCGGACTCTTTCGCATAACGCTACATGGAGCAGTGGTAGTTGCCACGGCTGTTATTTGACATCATGTTACGAAACGCATGTCTTTCAAGTATAGCGGACACATCAACTGGTTTTGCGCAGCGTTAAGCCAAAGGAGCCGGAAAATCCGTCTTAGTACTTCTTCGCGAAACAGGCTCTCCTGTAAGCGATTAGAAGTACTTAGGCTAGTTGTAGGCGACGACGCATGCGAAGCAAAATTAGTTGATGTGTGAGCGTTATTTGAGAGATAGTGTGTTTCAAAATATCTAAAACGTACAACTCACATTTCAAAATAGGGGATGCAGCGCATCCCCTAAATCTATAGAATCTTATTTTTCTTCTCTCTATATTCAAAAATTTGCTTGAAATTTTTGAATGCCTGAAAAGTAATAAATTACTTTTCTTCGCCAGGTAGATCAATCTTAATATGAACGTCAGCAAGCTGTTTTGGATCAACTTCTGATGGTGCTCCCATCATAACGTCCATAGCTGTTTTGTTCATTGGGAACGGAATGATTTCACGGATGCTTTCTTCCCCTGCGATCAGCATAACCATACGGTCAACCCCTGGTGCGATACCTGCATGTGGCGGTGCACCATAAGTAAATGCATTGTACATTGCAGGGAATTTTGCTTTCACATCATCTTCGCCAAGACGAACAAGTTCAAATGCTTTGATCATGATTTCAGGATCGTGGTTACGAACCGCACCGGAAGATAATTCCACACCGTTACATACTAAGTCGTACTGATATGCAAGGATATCCAATGGATCTTTTTCCAGTAAGTCTTTCATACCGCCCTGTGGCATAGAGAATGGGTTGTGACAGAATTCAAGTTCCCCTGATTCTTCGCCCATTTCGTACATTGGGAAGTCTACGATCCAACAGAATTCGTAGCAGTCTTTCTTCATGTGACCTTCGACTGTGTTACCTAAGATCTTACGAAATACACCAGCTGTCTTCTGAGCAACTAATTTCTTACCTGCTGTTAAACCTACGAAATCACCTGGTTTTAATCCAAGTGCTGCGATCACCTGCTCTTTTCTTTCTACTAAGAATTTAGAAATACCACCAACAAATTCTCCGTTTTCGTCTACACGAAACCAGAATGCTTTGTTGTTTGCCTGCATTTCAACGTCTGCACACATTTTGTCAATGACTTTTCTTGTGCCTACGAAATCGCTTACTACGATTGCTTTTACCACATTTCCCTCGAATGGTCCAAATCCGCAGTCTGCCATCACTTCTGTTGCATCTGTCAGTTCTAAGTCGATACGAAGGTCTGGTTTGTCAGAACCATACTTTTCTAACGCATCTAAGAAAGAAATACGTTTGAATGGTGCCGCGCTTGCTGTTTTGTAAACACCATATTTTGCAAAGATTGGTGGAAGAACCTTTTCGATGACTGCAAATACATCTTCCTGGCTTGCAAATGCCATCTCCATATCTAACTGATAGAATTCACCGGGTGAACGGTCAGCACGAGCATCTTCATCACGGAAACAAGGTGCAACCTGGAAATAACGGTCAAAACCTGACACCATAAGAAGCTGTTTGAACTGCTGTGGTGCCTGTGGAAGTGCATAGAATTTACCCGGGTGTTTTCTTGATGGAACTAAAAAGTCACGAGCGCCTTCAGGAGAAGATGCTGTGAGGATTGGTGTTTGCATATCAAGGAAATTCTTTTCTTCCATCTTATTACGAAGATGACGTATAATCTTTGAACGAATAACAAGATTTTCGTGATTCTTTGGATTGCGAAGGTCAAGGTAACGGTATTTAAGACGAACTTCGTCTTTGCTCTGTCTTGATGCTCTTACATCAAATGGGAGCATATTTTTACTCTTACCTAAAATTTGTAAACTGTTAGCAACAAGTTCAACATAACCTGTTGCGATTTTTTCGTTTACTGTGTCAGGGTCACGTTTTTCAACGATACCGCTAACTGAAATTACAGTTTCACGGTTTACATTTTTAACTAAGTTTTCGTCGTGAATAACAACCTGTGTAACACCCGTATAGTCACGAATGTCAACGAAGATAACGCCACCGTGGTCACGGACAACGTCAACCCAACCTGCAAGTTGAACGGTTTGACCTATGTGTTCGTCGCAGATGTCGTTACAGTATAGTGTTCTGTACATTTTGTCTACCTCCAGTTTATCCCGAAACAAAATAAAAAGCCCCGGGAATACGCAAAATATTCCCGGGACGAGTAATTTATAAAATACCCGCGGTGCCACCCGCATTGATTTGCAAAAGCAAACCCTCTTTTATTATTAAATTAGTATTGCCTTCGAAGTGTTCCCAAACTTACTACTCATCTCAAACGCGCTTTCAGTCGGTGACGCATTCTCCCTGTCAGACTTTCCACAAAAGCCGAGTCTTCGATAGATATTATAACAAAAAATCATCTTTTGTCAATATTTTTCTTAATATATTATAGTATTAAACTTTTACCTTGACAACCACTTTTTTACAAGTAATGGATTTGCCATTTGTGGCTACACCAGGAGAATGCAAATCATTAGGATATAACACCATAAAACTATTCTCTATAAGTGTTATCGGCTGGGTTTTGCACTCATAAAACCATACATCGTTCTCTGGCAAGGCTTCAGTTTCAGTTTTTTCACATTCAATGGGTGCAACTCCTATTAACTCTTCACCACTTACCATAAACTGAATATCAATATATTTCTTATGGGCTTCAGCAATAGTTTTTTGTGGGTCAGTATCGTAGGTTTGCACCATATAGTATATGTTGTCACCGTCGATTTCATACCTACCCAAATCCATTTTATTGAAATCAGTTTCAGAAAGAAATTTAAGTGCAGTATATACTCTGCCAAGTCCTTTGTAATTGTCAATGTTTTTTAATGTATCAAAAATCATAAATATCACCAAACACAATATATCAAAGACTTTTTCAAAAGTCAATTTAATTTTTTCAAAAACTTTTATAAAAAAATTGCACAAACTTTTTACCCATTTAGACAGATTTTAACTCTTTTTGAATTCACTGCATTAAAATTTTTATTTTATTATTTGTGAATTTTGCACAAAAATTCGCATTTCTATTAGTTGATTTTGCGAACACTGTCAACATAAACTCTTTACAACGCTTTGTGCAAACTGCACAAATAACAAGCGTTTTAGTTGTGCAAAAATACTTGACTTTTTGATTTTTTAGTGTTATTATATAGCCACAACAGAATAAAGGAGGCGGAACATCAATGTTTAATGCCAACGAAGAGCAAATGAGACTTGCAAAAGAAGTAGTTTCAGAACAGCTTTCAATCAAGCACTTGCTCAAACTTGTTCAGTTAATGAGCTTCGCAGCATAAAGCTGAACAAAATCTTCCTTTAGTTTGTTTACAATTTCTGTGCGGTGGGTTTTCCAATCCCCAACAAATTTTCCCTTTCCTTTTTCATAAAGTATAACACCAATCCCTATTTCCCACCGTACAGAAATTTTTCATATACTGACTTGAAAATCAAGTCACAAATCAGTTCATAATAATTTTTTCTCATATAATAAAAAGACGACTGTCCAAGATACACGGACGGTCGTCTTTTTTTGCTATGCTATATTATATGTAACATAAGAACTGCCTCAATAAGATGCAGTTTTGTTATACCTTTTTCATATCGACAAGGTCAATTACACCAACAGGGCAAACCTTATGGCACTCACCACAGCCAATACACTTCTGATAATCAACGTGTGCTACAAAGTTTTCAACCTTAACAGCATCATACTGACAAGCCTTAACACACTTCATACAACCAATACAACCTGATGTGCATTCTTTACGAGTAATTGCACCTTTGTCATGATTTTTGCAAAGCACAGCTGCAGTAATACGGTGTAAAGGCATCATTTCAATAAGACCTTTAGGGCAGGTGTTCACGCACATTTTACAAGCACGGCACTGTATCGGGTTAATTCTTGCAACACCGTCGCAAATGTGAATCGCCTCATAAGGACAAGCCTTAACACAGTCACCAAGACCTAAACATCCATAAACACATTCTTTAGGCCCACCATAAAGTTGAGATGCCATTCGGCAACTTTCAACGCCCTGATATTCATATTTAAGTTTAGCGTTACCATTATGACCCATACAAAGTACAACAGCGGCCTCAGGCATAACCTCGCCTGCCTCAACGCCTAAAAGTCCTGCAATTTCTTTTGAAACTGCATTACCACCAGGTGAGCAAAGTGCTGTATTTTCAGTTTCACCTTTTGCAAGTGCGGCAGCATAGCCGTCACAGCCTGAAAATCCACAAGCACCACAGTTAGCACCTGGAAGACATTCACGGATTGCCTCAGCCTTCTCATCTTTTGGCACTGCAAAAACAATAGATGCTACTGCAAGGCCGAGACCGAGAACAAGACCGATTACAGCCACAATGATAACAGCAGTTAAAATATCCATTCTCTGTCTCCTCCTTAACCGAAAATACCATCAACAAGCCCTGTAAAGCCTAAGAAAGACATTGACACAAGAGATGCTGACACAAGTGTAATTGGGAGTCCTTGCAAACTTTTTGGAATATCTGCACCCTCAAGACGCTCACGGACACCTGCAAACATAATCATAGCCACCATAAAGCCAAGACCTGCGCCAAGCGAAGAAACTATTGATTCACCGAATGTGTAACCATTTTCAACATTAAGAAGCACAACGCCCAAAACTGCACAGTTTGTTGTAATAAGTGGAAGATAAATACCCAATGAATTGTAAAGTGAAACCATATACTTCTTAAGAATAATTTCAACAAGCTGAACGAGGGCAGCAATTACAAGAATAAATACGATAGTCTGTAAATATTCCATATCATTCTTCATAAGCAATGTATTGATTGGGTATGTAACTGCAGTTGCAAGTACCATAACGAAAATAACCGCTGCGCTCATACCTACTGCAGTATTTACTTTTTTAGAAACTCCCAAAAATGGGCAGATACCCAAGAACTTTGAGAGAATAAAGTTATCAGTTAAAATTCCTGTAAGAAGAATTGCTAAAAATACTTTAATCATTTTTCTTCCTCCTTACATGCGTTTTTTGAGCCAACAAGTGAGCAAGTTGATGCCATCGGACAAGCAGAACAGCCTTTAAGTTCTGCTTTTGGCTTACCACTGCTTTCTGCAACCTTATTAGCAAGAGCAATCAAAATGCCAAACACGAAGAATCCACCTGGTGCTAATACAAAAATTGTCATTGGTGGAATAACTTCTGGGAACACTGTAAAGCCTGCAATTGAGCCTGCGCCAAGAAGTTCGCGAATACCACCCATAAGAAGAAGTGCCGCAGTAAATCCAATGCCCATACCTACACCGTCAACTGCTGAATAAAGAACTGTATTTTTACTTGCAAATGCTTCAGCACGACCTAAAATAATACAGTTAACAACAATAAGAGGAAGATAGACGCCAAGCATTTCGTCAATCTGTGGCAAGAATGCTTTAACAAGCATTTGTACGATTGAAACGAAACCTGCAATAATAACAACGTAAGCCGGAATACGAACTTTTGAAGGAATAACCTTTCTCATTGCAGAAATAACAATGTTTGAGCAAACAAGAACTACCGTTGCAGCAAGTCCCATTCCAAGCGCACTTTCAACTGACGTGGAAGTTGCAAGAGTAGGGCAAGTACCAAGCACAAGTCTTAAAACAGGGTTTTCTTTAATAAGACCTTTAGAAAATTCCTTTACAAGAGATTTTTTCTCAGCCATTCTTACCCACCTCCTCAAAAAGTTCTAATGCAATATTAACAGCATTTGTTACTGCTTTTGATGTAATTGTAGCACCTGTAAGTGCCTGAATTTCAGTGTCACTTGATGTATTTTTATTAACTCCAATTACACCACTTTTGCCAACATACTGTGATTTGAATTCGTCACTGTCTGCATTCATACCAAGACCTGCAGTTTCTGAAATTGAAAGAAAATCCATTCCTGCAACTGTACCATCAGTTTTAACACCAACCATAGTTGCAATATCACCGCCATAACCTTTAGCAGATGTTGTAAACACATAACCTACAACATTTTTACTGTCGTCATATCCTTCGTAATATGTATAAGTTGCGCCGTTCAAATCTACTGTTTTTTCTTCTGAAAAGCTTTTTGCTACTGAAAGCACTTCTGCTTTTGTTCTGTTTGCAGTTTCAAATTGCAACTGCTCTATTTTTGGTGCAGTAACAGAGTTTGTAACTGCAAGTAAAAGTGTTACAACTGTGCAAATAAGAAAGAGTGAAATAGTTGGAACAAGAATTTCTTTTATATCGAATTTCTTCATTTTACTTCCTCCTTCTTATTTTTCTTTTCTCTTACCTCACCAAATGGTCTTGCAGTGGTAAGATGTTCAATGTGAGGAACAAGAATATTCATAATAATAATTGAGAAAGATACGCCTTCTGGTAATGAACCAAAAATACGGATTAAAGATGTTAAAAGTCCACAACCAATGGCGTAAATGATTTTACCCTTGAATGATACAGGAGATGTTGTGTAGTCAGTTGCCATAAATACAGATCCGAGAAGCACACCACCGGTAAGGAGATTGA
>CALBKQ010000183.1 GCA_937895645.1 uncultured Clostridia bacterium | reverse complement strand
GTAACACATTCCGTGATGTAATTTCTAATTTGGATCTTGGAAGCGTGGTTTATCCTAAATATATTACTTCTGAAGCGATTATTGCTTACGTCCGGGCAAAAAAAGCCTCCATGGGCAGCAATATCGAAACCCTGTATCATATGTTTGACCCCCGCGTGGAAGCAATTGAATTCAGAGTGGATGATGAATCGAGTGTAACGGATATTCCGTTTAAAGACCTTCACCTGAAGAAAAACTTATTGGTATCTTTTATTAACCGTAATGGGGATATTATTATCCCAAGCGGTAATGACTGTATCCGCCTCGGTGACACGGTTATGATTGTTACAACACATACCGGTTTTTATGACATTCAGGACATTTCATATATCTTGTACGATTTATATGCATAGCCCATAATACACTATTGTATGACGGAATATACTTATTATGACAATGCTTACACTCATAATACCCTGCAACCTGTTCAATTTTCACCATACAAAATGCTATTACAAAAAGGAACACAAAACCGGTAACAAACAACACTACTCTTAACCAAGCAACCATTGGTGCATAAGCTGCTACTAAGCAAAGTGATAAAGATAACACTGTACTGATTGTTCCTATAACTATTTCAATAGTTAATAATCTTTCATCAGCTTTTTCTTTTTCTTTCACCATCTCTAATAAGAGTTTTTCTGAATTTTTGTTGTCATTCATTGTGACTACCTCCCCACTTAATAAATCGTTTACTGTAATACCTAATACTTCACAAAGTTCAAGCATTATTGATGAATCGGGCAACGATTTTCCGTTTTCCCATTTTGATATGGCTCTATCGGTAATATTAAGCTTTTCGGCTAACTGCATTTGAGTAAGTCCGTTCTTCTTTCTGCATTCGGCTATAAACTTACCGATTTTGAGTTGGTCCATACTACTGCCTCCTTTCATCTTCAGTATAAGATTTTTTACTATGAATGTCTACAAACCGTTGGTTGAGTGAGGAGTTTCAACCAAAAGTAGTACTATAAATCGTATTTGAGATAAATAAGATTATCCATAGGGCTATTATTATAGCTTTCTATTTCGTAAAATCCATATTTTTTATACATATTTATTGCAGTTTCAAGAAATGGCAGGGTATCTAACAAAATGTGTTTATAACCAATTTCTTTTGCTTCGTTAATAATATATTTCATAAGAAGACTTGCAATTTTCTTACCACGAAACTGTGGTTTTACATAAAGACGCTTAAGCTCACAATTATCATTATCAATTTTGCGAAGTCCTATACATCCTGCTAATATGCCATCGTAAAACGCCAAGTAAAGCCTGCCATAAGGCAAACCATATTTTTCTTCTAAATTTTCTATTTCGTGGTCGTAATTCTGAATCCCTAAATTGTTTTTGAAGTTACTGTCGCCTTGAATTAACATTTGTGTATATTCTTCAAACAGTTCCTTTATTTCGCCTTTATGTGTATAAGCCTTTACTAATTCAATACTCATATTTTTTCCTTTACCAGATAAATGGAATTAAACGATATTTAACTTTTTGCTTATATTCTGTATAGCCATTTAACTCTTTTTCAAGAAATTCTTCTTCGTGTTTGATTCTTTTTGCGATTATAAATGGGTATACTAGAAAAATCATGAATGAATATATTGACCCCAAAACAAGTGGCATTGATAAAAACAAAAGTAAGGTAACACTATACATTGGGTGTCTTACAATACCATAAAAACCTGTATCAATAACCTTTTGGTCTTCTTGCACTTCGATTGTACGGGAGAGATATGTATTTTCTCGTAACACTTCGGCATAGAGAATATACGCAATTAAAAACACAACTGCAGATGCAATTACAACAGGTTTTGGCAATGTATACCAGTTAAAACGAACACCAAGACCTGCAACTATAAAACCTGCAAGGAACATCAGTCCGCTAAGTTTTACAACTAGTGATTGTTCTGATTCTTTTTCTTTGGCATTAAGTCGGGATTTCAACAATTTTGGATTTTTTGCCATCATTACAATACCCGCTAAAAACATTGGAACAAATAAAATTCCCATAAAAAGCCATCCGTTGAAAAAGCTGAAAGTGCCTGCAGGTAAAAAGATTAAAACTCCTATCAAAATAACACCTAATGAGAATTTAATGATTGCGCTCATAAACAATTTCAATGTCATGGTATTCCCCTTTATCTTTCGCACTTATATCTTTGTTTTCCTATGGTTTTCTTGCCATACTCTATTGCATTTGTTGGGCAATATGAAATACACGCCATACAATGAGTGCAATTATTACTCCACACTGGTTTATTGTTTTTAATCTCAATATTATTAAGTGGGCAAACTTTTACACATTTGCCACAGTTTGTGCATTTGTCATTGGCATAAAAGTCTTTTGCTTTCACAAACATAGGGTAAAAAAGCATATTCACAGGTCCACTCATAAACTTATCATATAAATTATTTCGTGGTGTTGTAAATGGCTTATTATCTTGTATCTGCTTTGCAACAATTTTGATTTGATTGTCTGCTTTATTAAAAATTTCTTCAAATTCTTCTTGTGAGGGCGAATTAAACATAGCAATATAATTTTCAGGCATTACAATTCCAGCTGAACCCATATAGACAAAGCCTTTGCTCTGGCAAAGTTGCTTATTATATTTTTCTGCGTTGCCGATTTCACTGCCACAAGTCATTACAAACCAAGCATTCTTAGCATTTACAAAATTTGTTTTCAAAATCCACTGTCGTACTACTTTTGGAATTCGCCAGGAATAAGTAGGCACAACAAAAACGAGTCTGTCTTCCACAGTTATTTTGCTTGTATCATTGTTCTTTAACTTATTGTTGATACTTATTAACTCGTCATTTGTGCTTTTTGCGATTTGCTCGGCTACATATTTACTGTTGCCTGTGCCACTGAAATATAAAATCATATTTTCACCAACTTATATACAATAATATTTGATTGATTTACTTACAAATTCTGCTGTGCCTATTGAATGTTTATCAATGTTATTCTTAAAACGCTCGTCAGCTACATACATCTGACCAAGACCTATAAGAATTTCATTTGTGCAAGTATAAAAGCTCTCGGTAATATAGCTTTGAAGTTTTTCTACAAGATTTTGTGCGTCAGTTGACTCGGGACTTAACCCACTATTCATACAGACTGCAAAATCTTCGAGAATGTTTTCTAAACCCTCGCCCATTGCATTAAGCTTTTCTTTTGAATGGTCTTTTATTTTTTGAGAGTATTCTTTGTAGGCATCAGTTTGACCCCATTTTTCTTTTACTTCTTCTTTGTAGTTTTCAAACTCTGTGTTATCAAAGGCTGACATAATATTTTCTCCTTTTTGGGAACTATCTGTACGATTTTTATTTTTCTATATAATTTTTATAATTTTCGTATAATTTTATTGAATCAGTATGCCCTGCAAATGCTTTTGAATCAGGTGGATTCATAAGTCCTAAATACTGATAACCGAGAATTTTATCGGCATAAGGTGCAACATTTTCGATTTGCTTCTGGATTCGTTCAGATGTTGCAGGAATTAGCGCACTTTTATACACCATTCCCTCAAAATCAAAAAGCTCAATATCTGCCCATAGTTTTGAACGACCTGCTTTGTCGTGGGCTTTTCGTAATTTTTCAAAAAGTTGTTTTGTTCTGTCAACTTTAGTTTTGCGAACTCCAACTTCGTCCTGATAAGCAATAAAATCCACATCAAGTTCTGTGATTTGCCTTATAAACTTATTATTTGCCCACACAAGATTTGTGCCAAAAGGGGCAATAAGAGTTTTCTTTTCCGGAGTAAGCAAATGACAACGGGTAGAGCATAGATTTACATAATTCATAAAGTCTTTAGAATATCTTAAAATTATACAAGTTTCATCGGGAAAATACCAACCATAAAAACTTTTGTGATGTGCATAAAGAGTTGCCAATTCTTCCATAGCCTTAAATGAACGGTCAATTACTTCTTTACTTGTAATATTTTGGCTTGACTTTGTCCAATCACCGTAAAATCCGTTACCTAAAAAGACTTTTATATTGCAATTATCGGCTTCTTGAAGTAACTCTTCAATAGGGTCGGTGCAAGGAATATCTGCAAACTCGTAAACTGAAGATTTGAAATAACATTTTTCATAAAGAGCAGTTGCCATAACAACCACATATTCCATACCAAGTGCAGAAATTTCTCTTACCTTTTCACGCCAATTTTCTGCTATAAATTGGTCAATCATTGGATTCCAGTATTTGCCCTCAGGGATGTTGTGATGGTGAAATTCGAAGAATGTTCCGTCAATTTTTCTTTTCATTTTTTCACCTCTGCAAATTTTTTGTAGTATTTATAATCGTTTTCAAAATCTGTCCCAGAAATCAACACCCCAAGGGTGTTTTTGTTCTTCCCAAGCGTCACGATGTTTTATGATTTTTCCTCGCATTTCATTGACTTTTTCTTTATACTCATCAAAATTTGCAAGGTTTTGAGTTTCCCAAGGGTCGTTTTTAATATCATAAAGAAATGTCCATTTATCCTCGACCTCATCGCCATTACGATATTCAATAAGCTTGTAATTATCGTCTTTTACACCACGAACAAACTTATCAAAAATAAGATATAATTCGTCGCGGAAAGTTTCTCCGTGATTTCCGTCAAGAAGATGTGCAAAACTTTTGCCATCTACGGACTCTGGAACTTCTATGCCTATTTTTTCACATAGAGTAGGAAAAACATCATAAAGATAAACATAAGCGTCATTACGGATATTTTTTGCAATACCAGGTCCTGCCATAATAAGTGGAATTCTGACACCGTGCTCGTAAATATCTTCCTTACCGAGCCAACCGTGTTGCCCAACTGCCAGACCATTATCCCCGGTAAACACGATTATTGTGTTGTCTTCTTCACCCGATTCGTGTAAAGCATCAAGTAATCTGCCAATTTCAAAATCAAGATGAGTTATCATTGCAAAATATTCTGCAATATGACGCTTTATTTCTTTTTCATTTCTTGGGTATGATGCTAAATGCTCGTCACGATGCACCATCAAAGGATAATTTGTATCAATAATTTTCTGAAAATTCACAGGTAATGTGATTTTTTCAGGGTCATACATCTGACGAAACTCATCAGGCATTGTGCGTGGGTCATGAGGCGCTAAAAATGCGAGATACATAAAGAATGGTTTATCTCCACCTGCATTTTTATTAAGCATTTCAATGGCAGTATCTGCAAGTAATGTGCTTGAATGCACCCCTGGTACAAACTCGTCACAATGTTGCTGTTGAGGGTGATTATCGTTATAAAAATCCACTACAAAATTGATTACATTATCATATTCGCCCGTTGGGTCATAACGACAAGTTGGCACATTCCAATGGTCCCACATACCGCCAAAAAAGATTTTAGCACCCTGAGTGAAACTTCGTGCGTAAGCAGGGCATCCGTTGTGCCATTTACCCATACCGATAGTTTCATAACCATTATTCTTAAAAGTTTCTGCAAGAGTTTTATGTGATTCCGGAATATCACCACCTAATTCCTCAAGGTGAAATGGATTTCGACCAGACATAATCATTGCACGACTTGGCATACAAACTGCACCACAAGTACCACCTGCAATATGTGCACGTACAAACGATATTCCACGAGCTACAAGTTTATCAAGATTTGGTGTAATAATTTCATTATTACCTAAAGCGTGAATTGTATCAAAACGTTGGTCATCAGTAACAATAAAAATAACATTAGGTTTTTTAGCCATTTAATCTCCACCTTTTAAGCATATTTAGTGAATTATAATACCATAATCAAAGTGCCTATGCCTATTAAAACGCATCCAATTAATGATTTAACTGTAAGTTGCTCGTGTAAAAACACAAATGCAAGTATAAGTGTTATAACTACACTCAATTTATCAATAGGAACAACTTTTGATGCGTCGCCAAGTTGCAAGGCTTTATAATAACAAAGCCATGATGCACCTGTTGCAAGTCCTGATAAAATCAGGAACACCCAACTTTTGCGACTGATTTCACTAATTCCACCCTGTGTATTGGTAAGGAACACCATTCCCCATGACATTATCACTACCACAACTGTTCTTATAGCTGTCGCAAGATTAGAGTTAACACCATCAATACCTACTTTGGCAAGGATTGACGTAAGTGCTGCAAAAACTGCTGATAACAATGCAAGGATAAACCACATATAACCACACCCAATAAAACTTTGTAGAATATAGTTTAATTATATCATTCCTTATTTTACCAATCAATATATTTTAGTGAATAACTATTGTGTTGCTACACAAACTGATAAAAAGGAGTGTTAATATGAACGATAATTCAAACACTATAAATAGTAATGAACTTGTAAAAAATACCCTTGACCAGATTCCACAGGCAAAAGAGGGTGCAAAGCGCATTACAGGGCTTGTAAAAGAAAACGGACGCGTTACGGGTTATCAACTTTCTGATAATACAATTGTAGAAAAGCCACAGGCAGTACAGATGGCAAAGCAAGGCGAAATTGCAGGAGTTGGCGTTGCTCACCGTGGAGATAACGAATATCTTAAGTCAATACCCAACGATAAAGAAAACGACAATCTTGGGAATCTGCCAGCAGTATCTAAGCATTAAAAAAACGATTTTGGGAATCGTTTTAGTGAAGAGCACTATGCGAATCCCTGATTCGCAGTGGTTTCGGTTTGTTTGTTTCTCAAAAATACGCGAATTTTCCATTTGACCACAGTTTATCGCACAAACAGAATTTTTTAGCATAAAAAACATAGCAAAAACAGCTCTGAAAGATTATTTTTCAGGGCTGGTTTTTATTGTTTATTGCGGTGGAAATTTTACACCTTATAAATAAAATTTCTTATTTATATTCTTCTGTTTTTACAATTTCACCCATACCGTTTTGAAGGTTGTTTTTTGCATCACAGTATTTAAGTGTTGTGCCTTCTTTTACGAAAATCGGCATAGTTTTAAGGTCAACTTTTTTGGTAATCCACATACCAGTTGACTCGATTCTTTCTTTGGTGAAATAGTCAAACCAAGTGCCTTTTGGAAGATAGATTTCACGGATATCGGTCTTGCTCAATGGTTTAAGCACAGGTGCAACAAGAAGACTATCACCGAATAAATACTCGTCATCAATGTGTCGCACATTTCGGTCTTCGGGATATTCAAGATACAAAGCTCTTGTCATAGGAAGACCTGTTTGTGTGCATTTTTCGGCTTGCTCATAGATGTATGGCATAAGTGAATAACGGAGTTTATCGTAATAACGGAAAATATCACAAGCCTCTTCTGAGAAACGCCATGGCTCACGGTAATTGTTGTCCCCTACACCGTGGCAACGGGAATGTGATGAGAATAATCCAAGCTGTGCCCAACGGACATAAAGCTCGTCGGTTGGTGTTCCTAAAAATCCACCAATATCGTGTGAGAAGAACGGAATACCACTAAAACCTAATGACAAAGACGCTCTGAGTGTACCTGCCAATGCTTCAAATGTGCATTGACTGTCACCACCCCAATGAAGTGGATAACGCTGACTGCCTGCAGTACCGCTACGAGCCCATACTATGTTTTCGCCTGAAACGGATTTTGTTGCATCAAAAATCACTTTATTGTAAACAAGTGAATAAAGGTTGTGGAAATGCTTACCGTCAATATTTTGATAAATTGCATCTTCTGCAATACCTTCGCCAAAGTCGGTTTTGATTGCAGCAGCACCAAGCTTAATAAGTTCTTTGATTTTATCACCATACCACTTGCAGGCATCGGAGTTTGAAAAGTCAATTGTAACATCCTTAACCCAACTGCCTTGACAAGAATCAGGCAACTGATATGGCTTACCATCTTTATCCTTTGAAAGATAGCCGTATTTTACAGCCTCATGGTAATTTTCATTATCATCATTTGGCGGAATAAAATTATATTGCCAAAGACTGATTTTGAAACCATCCTTTTTATATCGTTCAATATTTTCTTTTGGATTTGGAAAACGTTCTTGTGAGAATTTAAGGTCACAGTTCCAATCACGGTTGAACCACGCAGTATCAAGGTGAAGAACATCACAAGGAATATCGTTTTCACGGACCTTTTTGGCAACATCGTCAACAACATCCCAAGAAACATAACTGTTACGGCTCATCCAAAGACCAAAGCTCCAAAGTGGTGGAAGTTTTGCAAAGCCTGTAAGTGTGCAATAACCCTTGATTATGTCTTTAGGTGTTTTGCCACCGATTACGAAATAGTCAATTTGACTGTCAAGAACAGCAAACTGTAATGCACTTAAATCTGTTGTGCCTATCTGCCAGTCTGTTTTTGCGCTTGAATTGAGAAAAAGCCCGTAACCCTTGGTTGAAAGGTAGAATGGAATGTTTAAGTATGAACGACGGCTTGTAGTACCAACTGCATCTTTATTGTAAAAATCAACTGTTCTGCCGTTGCGAGTAAGAGAGTCAAAGCGTTCACCCAAGCCATAAACCACTTCATCAGTTTCAAGCTCAAGCGCTTCAAAACAAGCGTAATCACCATCTAAATCGGCAAGAGCCAAATCGTGAATATCACCTGTACGGAAATCCTGTTTTTTCTGTGAATAAAACTCTTTACCGTCAATGAATTTAGCAGAAATT
Organism: uncultured Clostridia bacterium; assembly: GCA_937895645.1. GTDB lineage: Bacteria > Bacillota > Clostridia > Oscillospirales > Acutalibacteraceae > Fimenecus. The sequence continues at coordinate 1,951 of CALBKQ010000183.1, read as the reverse complement.
TTTGTGGTTTCTTTATTTATGGTTACTTGAATTTTGCTTGTAGTGAGAGTAATTTCATTGTCAGTTTCATTGAGGGTGAAATCAACATTTTCGGGGCTAGCAATAAGCATTTGAGCATCTTCGGGAAGTCTTGCAAAATGATTTATGATTTCTTTGTCTTTTGAAAAAACAACTCTGAAAATGTCATCAGTCCAGAAATTGATGTGAAAATATACTTTTGGGGCTGTAATGTCAGCGGGCTTATATAAATGCAATGATGTTTCGTGAGTATATGAAAGCATAGCACGGCGACCCTTTGTGCCGAGAGTTAGCACAACACCATTTTTTTCTTTTTCTATGTTCAAAATCGCATTTGGTCTGTTTTGTATTGCAGGATTATAACGAAAATCTGCAATTTCAGTTTTTGAAATGGTTTTCACTTCATTTATGGTTTCTGCCTGCATAAACTGTGGAAAATTTTGACTATTTGGTGTGGTTGACATAATTTATACCCCTTTTACAAAATCCAAATTCTTTAACACAATTATATCACTCATTCTCTGCAACCTCAACAATGTTTTTGCTGTTGCTTTTTTAATTGTAATAATGGTATAATTGTTTTATAAATTTGCAGAAACAGAGGTGTTATTATAGTTTTTTCACGGCAACTGGTACAGTTTATATGTGGCTAAAAAATTGAGTGGAAACCCAATCAGTATTCCTCAGGCATTGAAAAATAATGACTTGAATTTTACCAATGATACTATCTGTATTGTTTCTCCCCGTTTTTGATATGGATGAGCAAAAGAAAATCGATAAAAATGTCGATGGTCAGCTTGAAAAACTTCTTGCTGATTTGAAAGAGCAAAAACATTACATTCTAAAAGCAAGTCTTAAAATCAAAGATAATTGTATTGGTTGTGGCATTTGTGCAACGGTTTGTCCAAGAGACATATTGACCATTGAAAATGGTAAGGCAATCCGTACACAGACTACTTGTGAATTCTGCCTTTCTTGTGTAAACAACTGTCCTGAAAAGGCAATCGGATTTACATCAAATGAAAAGAATCCTGACGCAAGATACAGAAATGAAAATATCACACTTCAAGAAATAATTAAAGCAAATAATCAACAGTAATTTATGAGGTGATAATATGAGCAGACCTTATATTATTTGTCATATGGTAACTTCACTTGATGGTAAAGTAACAGGGGATTTTCTCTCACAACCCGAATGTGAAAGTGCCTGTGAAATCTATTATGACATTAACAGAAACTTAAAATCAAACGGATTTATCTGTGGTCGTGTTACTATGGAAGGCAGTTTTACCGGCGGATATTATCCTGACTTATCAAAGTACGAACCTGCAAAATTCCCATTAGAACAAAAAATGGATTTTATGCTTGACAATATGACGGGATTTTATGCTGTTGCATTCGACCCAAAAGGTAGACTCGGTTGGAAATCCAACAAAATCAATGACCCCGATGGTGACCCGGGATATGACGGTGCACAGATTATTGAAGTTCTTACCGAACAAGCTGATGACCGTTATCTTTCATATCTTATGGATATAGAAATCCCATTCATTATCGCAGGTGAAACTGAAATTGATATGAATCTTGCTTTATTCAAATTAAAGAATATTGTAGGAGCAGAGACTCTGCTTTTAGAAGGTGGAAGCATAATTAATGGTTCATTTCAACGAGCAGATGTGATTGATGAATTAAGCCTTGTTGTAGCACCAATCGTAGCGGACAAAGACGATAAACCTTTATTTACGGACAGTACTGTCAGTAACTTTGAACTAATAAAATCTGAAAATATTAACGGAAATCTTGTATTGAATTACAAAAGAAAGAAGTAGTTTTCTATTTATAAAGGTGATAAAATGGCAATAACAATAAACATTTACTATTCAGGAAAAAACGGAAATGCAAGAAAGTTTGCAGAAGAAATGATTTCAAGTGG
>CALBKQ010000182.1 GCA_937895645.1 uncultured Clostridia bacterium | reverse complement strand
TTAGTGCGGTTGGCGAACCTTCACTATTATATCATTGGAGGATTTTCTTGTATCTAAAGATTTTTTATACCACCAGTAAAACTGGTGGTTAATTTCGCTTAAGCCACAAAGTAAAAAAGAGTACGGAAATTGTTCCGTACTCTTTTTATGTTATTCTGCTATCTTCAAACGAATTGATGTTACCGAATATGCCGGCATTGTGTAGTTGAATTCACTACTGAATCCATTAAGTGTAAACTCTTCCATTGTGATGTGTGTATTAGGGTCTGCACCAAAAATGTTATCGTTTGTAAGTGAGTCACCTGCTACCTGATTTATAACTGCCTCGTCAAGTACAAATGCGTTATTAATTTTCACTGCAACTGTACTTGCCTTTTCTGTGACATTCACAAGTTTAATAATAATATCACCGTTGTCGTCGTTACTTACTACTGTGTAAGCGTTTGCTTCAGCCTCTGAGCCACAGTTGTAATCAAAATAAAGTTCACCATCAATATAGCCCTTTACATTGTGACCTGACACTTCAACAGTAATCTTATATGTTTTACCTGTTTCGATTACACAATCTTTAACTGTACCAACAATTTTGTCAGTTTTAGCGTCATTTTCAATGCACTGTAAAGCAGAAATTGTATTACCCCAACCGCCGATATTCCAGAAGTAGTTGTTTTGTGTATCTTTTACCGCAAAAGGAATAATAAAGCCTTCTTCACCTTCAAGTTTTGTTGCCTCTACTGTGAAACTGTAATTTTCCCAAGAGGTATCACCAAAATAAGCAACACTACCTGTATTTGAATACGCCATTTCAGTTGTAGTATTAGTAAGTGCACTTTTTTTGATTTTCCATTTACCGTCAGTTGCGAAATCCCAGTCTGACTTTGAGAAAAGTTTGAATGTATCTTCTGCAAGGATTTCACCTGTTGCAAGGTCTTTAACAACAACATTATCAAACTTTGCAGATGTATACCAAGTACCAACACCTACTGCGCCTTTAAGGTTTGGTTGTTGTTTTTTTGCGCCCTCAAAGGTATGATTAAGAACTGCTGAGCCCTGATTTAATGAGAACAAATTCTGAACATAATAGTTAATTGAGCCCATTGAACCACTATTGTTAAACCAGATAAGGTCAGGCGCCCAATGACGAGCAGTTACGCTACTGAAAAGCGGTGCATAAGCTGCCATTGTAACAATATCACCGTTTCGCTCAAGTCCTGTCATATATGCGGCTTCAGATAATGCAGAGTTAAGTGTGTTACTCCATGATGCATACTCACCAAGGAACACATTGATAGCGCCACCGTATTTGGTGTCGGTCATATTTTCAACTTCTCTTTTATAATTCTTTTCATCATAGTAATCTGCGTTTTCATAGAACCACTGTGGGTCGTTATAATAATGGTGGTCAGTAGCACCTGCAAAATCTTTAGCATTTAATGAGTTCATTTTGTTAAGTTCGTTCTGTGCATACTCGTAAGATGCAAGGTAGTCGGCACCGCTTATACCATCGTCAACACCTGATGAATAAATAAGTTCAAGTCCCTCATAAAGTTTAGGATTTTCTGCTTTTGCTTTATTGAAAGCATCAAGGAATGCAGAATATCTTACAAAATAATCCTGACCCCAGTTTTCGTTACCAATACAGATATATTTAAGTTGGAAGGGCTGGGGATGACCTAATGATGCACGGACTTTGCCCCAAGTTGTATTAACTCCACCACGACAGAATTCAACTAAATCCAGCATATCCTGAACATAATTCTTGAATTCGTCACTTGCCATATCAACAGGGCCTTTGCCACGAGCCTGACAGTAAAGACCACAATTAAGTACAGGTACGCCGATAGCCCCTATATCTTCAGCAAGTTGGAAGTACTCATAAAAGCCTAATCCGTATGAGAAGAAACTTGGGAAAAGGTCGTCAGTTATACTCATATTAGTCCACAAACTTACGCCCTGACTTCTTGCTGCAACATCACCATATTTACCATTAAAATAGAGTGGAAGTCCATCGTCCCCTACACCAACTGAGTCTTTCCAACTGTATGCAGAGTTTATGTCATAGCCCTCAATCACACAACCACCAGGAAAACGGAGGAATTTAGGTTGCAACTCCTCTAAAAGTTTACACATATCTGCACGAAGTCCGTTCTCACGGTTTTTGTATGTATCAACAGGGAAAAGTGAAATCATATCAAAATAAACTTCGCCACTATCTATAAGCACTTGCACCGTTACGCCCTTATTAGCAGTCTGTGTTGCGGTAAGAGTAGCATCATACTTACTCCAATTACCACTAACTCCGTTAAAAGTTTCAGTTGCAACTATTTTACCGTCAACTGCAAGGTTTACTGTAACTTTGCCCTTATAATTTTCAGGTGATTTAGCATAGAAAGATACTTTATAATCTTTACCCTCAACAATGCTCATACCGTCAAGAAAGCCACGGTTTTCGATACCTGATTTTTCACCCTGTTTGCCATTAATTACAAGATAGTTAGGATTATTCTCATTAAGTGAATGTTTTTTATCGCTTTTCACTGAAATTACTGCATCGTTCACACTGTTCCAACGATAAAGTTCATCATCCTGTGCAAGTGCAGTAAATTCAAATGAACGGTTTGCCACCATTTCGGCATAAAGTCCGCCATCTGCTGCAAAGTTGATGTCTTCAAAAAACGCGCCAAAAAGCAAATCGCTTATATCGTGGATTTCATCACTTGCGTCAATGTTAAGAGTGTACGCACCCTCTTTATTATAAGGTGACACAACGTTTGCATTAGTGTTATCAACTACAATTTCATTAGGTGTTTCACCCGAATTTTCAGGTGATTTGGGTGTGCAAGATGCAAACATTGTAAGCACTAATACAACTGTTAAAACCCCGCTTATGTATTTAATAACTTTCTTTTTCATAAACTTTTCCCCTTAAGTTTTTATATAAACAAATTATATTATATTTGGATTTTTGTGTCAATAAAATAAGTGGAAAACACTTTTGTTCGACAAATTTGAGTTTGTCGAACTCAATTCGTAATGCGTAATTCGGAATTCGTAATTTCGGGTCTG